>JACAFT010000017.1:0-23408 GCA_013378375.1 Nitrososphaerota archaeon | reverse complement strand
ATAATTCTTGGCGCTAGTCCAACAGCTTCTGTATCATTGTTAAATGCCGCAAGAGGATATGCCGCTGTGATTAATGGAAAAGATAATGTGACTATTGACGATGTTAAAGCTGTTGCATTTGACGTTCTTAATCATCGATTAGTTGTTAAACAATCTGATATTACAGATTATGTTGAAACTGAAGGAGATTTTAGTATTGAGAAAATTATTTCGGATATACTTGAATCAGCTAGTGGTGAATAATTATGATTGATTCTATTAAATCTACTGACGATATTAAAAATCTTGCAGATTCATTAAAGTCTGAAATTAATAATATTTTTGTTGGAAATCCAACTGTTGTTGATTCATTATTAATTTCTATTTTAGTTGGTGGCCATGTTTTAATCGAAGGGCTTCCAGGAACTGGTAAAACTCTCTTAGCAACTCTTTTTACTAATTCTATAGAATCTGATTCGAGCAGGATACAATCTACATCAGATTTAATGCCATCAGATATTACCGGAACTCGAATTTATAATCCTAAAAGTCGTGAATTTGAATTTCGTTCTGGTCCTGTGTTTTCTAATTTTGTTCTTGTGGATGAAATTAACCGTGCTCCTCCTAAGACACAATCTGCCTTGTTGGAATGTATGCAAGAAAGACAAGTTAGTGTTGAAGGAATGACTAGAAAACTCGATGAACCTTTTATGGTTCTTGCTACTAAAAATTCTTCAGAATTAGAATCAGGTACATATCCTCTTCCTGAAGCACAATTAGATCGATTCTTATTTAGATTGATTCTAGATTATCCTGACGAAGAAACTGAATCTGAAATAGTTCGTAAAAAGATTCAAGGATTTGCTAAAATTAATACTATTGTTTCTAAAAATGCAATTTTGGAAGGAAAAAACATGATTCATTCTTCTGTAAAAGCCGAAAAGAACGTTCTTGACTATGTTTCTGCAATTACTCAGAATACTTCCAATATACCAAAAGCAACCTTGGGAGCAAGTCCTCGTGCTGCAGTTGCCCTGTTGTATGCAGCTAAGGGTTATGCAGCTGTTACTGAAGGAAGAACATATGTTGTTCCTGACGACGTCAAAGCCGTAGCATTTGACGTTTTTAATCATCGATTAATATTACAACAAAATGCATTACTTGATCTTGACGATTCAGATGATAATTCTGCAATGTCATATCTTAAGGGAATAATTCAGACTTGTATTGATGAAGTAAATATTACTGTTTGATATAAAATGAAGAAACATATTCGTCTTCTGATTGGTTTTTTTGGATTAATGACACTATGTAGTCTTGCTTTATTGCCTGATGCTACTTTGGCTATGTTGTCTGTAATGCTTGCTTTGTCTCTTAATTTGATTCTCTTTAAATTTCTAAAACCTTTTGATAGTTTTGAAATAACACGTGTATTTGATAAATATCAAGTCATGCCTCCAGAAGATATCAATACCACACTTTCTATGAAATATAATGGACGTTTTCCAGCTAATGCATCAGTAGAATTTGATTGTAGAAGTTTGGGACTTAATATTAATACTGGAACTGTTGTTTTTCAACCTGGCGAAACCTATGATTTAAAAAAAACTTTTCTTGCTGATCGAAGAGGAATTCATAAAATTTCTAATACAAAAGTTGTTGTTAAAGACTGGTTGTTGTTATCTGGTATTACAATTACCTCGAAAGATGAATCTGAACTACTCGTTCTGCCTCACATTTATCCTTTTGAAACTTCTCCACAAACATCTGCCGCTGGATTATTGGGTGTTTCATCTGCCGTTAAACAAGGACGTAGCAGTGAAGTATGGGGAATCCGAGATTATCAACCCGGAGACGATTTTAAGATTATCTCATGGAAGGCTATGGCTAAATCTCCTGATCATAAACCAAAATCAAAAATTACTGCAGGAGAAGAAGGACAAGCAATTACAGTTGTTGTAGATATAGGTAAGGATATGGAACTCCCTAACGGAGATCAAATATCACTCGACCTTGCTGCTGATTTAGCTGCGTCATTGTCATACAATTTTATTAAACGTGGAACTAGAACTGGTCTGGTTCTTTTTGATACACGACCCCGTACTGTAGTAAAACCTTCTCGTGGGGAATCTCATGTTGATTCGTTATTACGTAATCTTGCTAAAGTACAACCTTCAAATGATCGTTTTCTAATTACTAGTTTTACTAATTCGTATCTTGATTTTTCTGCATCTGAATTTGGAAATAGTTTTGTTCTGATTTTAGGAAGAACTGATGATCGGTTGATTGAATCCTATTTGTCCAAATTAAAATCTACTCGAGAACTAGTTATAATTTTAATTTATAATGAAGATAATCTTGAACGAGCTAAACAAATTCAAGATACTGTGAAAAAAAATGGTATTGAACTTTTGTTGACAGATCATGCTACTATTCGTGAAACAATGAAAAAAATGGAGGAATGGTCATATGCTACCGTTAAGAGAACTTAGAACCTATATATCTGCTCTTTCTGTAATTCCTATTGCTGTAATGATTGCTAATCCTGTCGTTCTTGCAACCTTTGTTTCATATCTTTCATCTCTTGCCTTTTTTAGCGCTTTTGGTCTAATTGCAGTATATTTATTACTTAAACAGATTGGTTTTATTCGTTCACTCAGTGCAACTGTTCAGGTTGTGTTTGAAAGCTTTCTACTGATTTTACCAATAATTATTCCAATGTTTTCTATTCTTGCAACAGGTAATCCAAGTGATTTCATCGCTGCATTTCTTGCATATCTTTTGATAGGTACTACAGTTTCATTGTTTAGGGTTGTTTTTGGGGATGGAGTTGGTGCTTTTGGAAAAGTTCTTTATTTCTTTTTTGCATACATGATGGCATTAATGATTTATGCAGGATGTTTGGCTGGTCAAATTACTGGAGAGCAGTTCTCTTTATTATTGGCATTTGATCAAGTTGCAGGAATTGCGTCATATATTGGATATCAGGGACATCCATTAGAACTTCCTCTTATAGGTTATGTAAAAATTGGTATGGCTTTTGCTATACCTGGAATAACATTTTCAGCACTCGCTGCACAAGTTAGACTTACTGAGGTTAGGGATAATCCTTCTGGTGAAGCTAAAATGGTTAGTTCATTACGTCTTGCAGTTGCTCTGTTAACCTTAGGTAGTGCTCTGTTACTGTTTCCTGTTTATTTTATATCTCTGGCAATTACTAATTTTGCTCCCTATCTGGTCACGATAATTCCGCCTGTTCTTGTTGTTGGATTTATCCTTCTAAGTCTATATTTTGTGGAGCGTGATTGACATGAAAAAGTTTGTTTTACTATCTGTCGCTATTTTGATTTTTTCTATCTTTCTAATTCCTATTTCATTTTCACAACTTCCTAGCAGAGAGTGTGAAGGTATTCCACTTCCTCCTGGTTGTTCATCTCAAGTTCGTAATACTGAAGATGATTTTGCTTATATTGGTTTTATTGAAGATAATGTAGTTATTCCTGTTTCTGGAAGTGTTCTTTCTATTGGACCTGGCGAGGATTTATTTATTCAATCTAACGAACAAGTGATTGTTACTCTTGGAATTACTGGCCAAGAACATATTTTTAGAGCTACAGTTCCTACACGTGTTGTTACAAAATTAGAATTTCCAGCTCCTGGCAATGGAGAAATAATTGAATATAGTCTTCGTGTTCAAAAAACAAATTCTGGTGGAGATAATGATTTTACTTGTGTTTCATTACAAAATGATATCGATGAATTAAGAAAAGATATACAGGAACGTGGTGCAGAAATATCTAGATTAAGAAATACAATAGGAGGTTTTGGTAATCAAACTCTTCAAGGAATTCTAGTTAGGATGGAAATTGAACAGGGTCAAGATAGAGATACACTTGGAACTCTTGAATCACAGTTTACATTTCTTGATTGTACTAGAATCCCCCGGGACGAACAACAAAGACCTGAAAATCGACCTACTGAAGAAGCATCATTTCAAGAATCAACGATTTTTGTAGTAGGGCCTGTTTCAATCCCTGAATTTAATCCAGATCTTTCTTTACTTGATAATAGTCTTATTCTTACTAAAGATAATTCGTTAGAAATTGCTATTTTAGAACCTTCTGATGAATTGACTATGATTAATGGAGAATTTGGCACAATTGAATATCCTAGTGTAATTAATCCAAATTCTGAATATCTTATTCGATATAACAATACTCTTGATGATTTTACGCCAAGTGGAGAAATAATTGAATTTGTTTTAGAAAGCCCAAGAAAAGTTACTGTTGATGCAAGTAATATGAATTCGTTGGTTAGTCTTGAAAAAAATGGTACAATTGCATATACTTCTTTTTCTGTTATTAGTACTACAGAATCTACAGGTCAATTTATTATTCCTGAAATTGGCAAATCAATTGCTGGAGATGCACCTCTACAATACGGACTTCATTTTATTCATATATTTTCTAATTCTCCAAGTATTGGAAATCTGAATACTTATGTTCCTGTTTACGTAGTTCCATCTGGGCAATACAAATTAATTGCACATTCATTATCATCTGACGATCAATTAATGGTTTATTTAGATACTTATCTCCCATCTTCTCCAGAACTCCATATTAGTGGTAAATCACACGGCGTGACCACGTTTAGTAATTTAAAACAAATTGAAATTCCAATTTCTTCTATTGTGGTTAAAGATAATGTAGGACCTATACCTGTTTATAATCTTGATCTTAGTGGTGATTTTAATACTGGTTTCTTTAAAGGACAGACATTTGTGTTAGGTGATACTTATCAGGATACATTTTCTATATCTGGAATTAAGATTTTTAATTTTGCTATATCTGATTTTAATATTATTGATGGAGATAATTCAATTGGATTTCCTGATTCTGTAGAAATTAATGTCGATGTTAATACTGTTGATATAGCTGTATTTGATGAATTTGAACAACCATTTATCGAAGGAACAATTATTATTGAAAAAGGAAATGAAGAATTTACTTCTAATTTAATTGACCTTCCTAGATTAAAATTACCTGACGGCGAGTATACAATTACTCATTTGATAGACGGACAAATCGAATCTCAACGTACTGAAGTTATTAATGAATCTGGTTTAATTATATTCAATGTCACAACATTAGAACAACAAGATCAAATATTTACAATTATAATTCTATTAGAATCAATTATTGTTTTATTCTTGACAATTAAATTATTGTTAAAATATTTCAAAGGATAATTATCCAATTAATGAACCTGGACTAATTTCTTTATCTGTTTGTAATAACGATACTATGTCTTCCTCTACAGCTGCAAGTAACATTCCTTGTGATTCTACACCAAAAATTTTTCTTGGTTCTAGATTAACTAAAACTATTACTCTTTTATCTTTTAAATTATCTAACGAATAATATTTTGCAATTCCTGCAACAATTTGTTTTTTTACATTGCCTAGATCAATTTCCATTTTAATTAATTTATCAGAACCATGAATTGATTCTGCGTTGATAATTTTTCCGACTCTTATGTCTAATTTTTTAAAATCCTCAAAATTAATTATATTCAATGTCAAAATATCGATTTTATAATGATATATATGTTTGTTATTAACCGGACTGAATATTTTATTAATTAATTATTAAATTTTTCATTCATAATATAATATATTATAATTTTCTGGAAATTTTATATAACATAAGAAGGCGTACCATTTATGAACCGTGGTAATTGGTTAATATCCTTAGTAGTACTTATGCTACTATTAGCAACTACTTTAGTTGTCGCCGGAAACTTTGGTGTTTCTCAGACAGTTCCTAAAGCAGAGGCTATTCCTACTTCCGCAACAGGAAATTGGGAATGGATAAATTATGGAAGTGATGGCGGAAGTTACAGCCCTCAAACACAAGTCAATAGTGACAATGTTCAGTATCTAGAAATGAAATGGATTTATCCATTCCAACAAACTGGAGACACAACATTTCCTAATACTGTGCAAGAAGGATCTTCTGCTCCCCCTATCGTTGTAGATGGTATTGTATACACTGCGAAGAACAATAAAGAACTTCATGCAGTTGATGCAAAAACCGGAAAACAAGTTTGGTTCACCGACGTTCTAACAACCCTTGCTGATTTTGACGCATGGTTTGCAGAATATCCATATTTGCAAGGACAATATGGACACACACATGCTCTAAATTATTATAGAGATCGCAATGAACTCATAATGAGCTCTATGCCATGTTGGTTGTCTGCAATCAATGCTGATGATGGAACATTAGCTTGGGATATTGGACCTGGAATACTTTGTGGCACTGCCGCACAGTTAGGTAATCCTCTTGATCCAGATCACAACGGTGAATTTAAAAATAAAGGATACATGAGTGGTATTCAAAATCATCCACCTCAAATTATAGATGATATAATTGTTTGGCCTGCAATGGGTCGAAGTGGTGGTGGTGGACGTTCCAGTATTATTGGAATTGACATCAGCGATCCTGCTAATCCTACAGAAGCATATCGTAATTGGATTATGCCTCCAGGTGACGGTAGTCAACCTACTTGGGCACAAGACCAATGTGCTATAACAAATGGAAAAGTATGGTACTTTGAATATCCAAAATACTTAGCCTCTGGCGGTACACACCTTGCAATTAATTGTAATGATGTGCCTGAAGATGCTGTTAACAATGACTGGATTAATATGAAACCAGGTACTCCTCACTTCGGTGAGATACACACTGCTAGTGCATTCTCAGTTGTATGGGGCAATATGCCATACAGCGCAGAAACTGGCTGTGTTTACATGGGAACTGGTGATGTAGGTCCATATCCTAATGGAACTCTTCGATTCGGTCCAAATCTCTATGGAAGTGCACTAATTGCAGTTAATGCAAAGACTGGTGATTTGTGTTGGGGCTTTGCAGCTCTTCCACACGATCTCTGGGACATGGACTGTTCATGGGGAGGTATGATCCATCAAATCAATGGTAAGGATGCCTATACTGCATCATGTAAAAACGGAATAGTTTACACATTAGATGCTGCAACAGGTGAACCTATCTGGATTTTCGATCCTCCAAGTATTGAAAGAGATATAATTGGTTGGAATTACGGTCTAGATTCGCAAACCGACAATGGCCCAGATCCTGAAGGACCTGACGCATGTTGTAATATGGTATTTGAACACATGAACAAAGACTGGATGACACAAAATTGTAAATCTGCATGTACTGAAAAGGACCGTGCGGGTATTGCACAAGGACCTAACGCTTGGGCACACATCGAATCAGATATGGCAATGAATGAAAAATACATCTTTATGGGTGTACAAAACTCACCAAGAGAATTCCAAATAAACAATGTACGTGACTTTGGTAATCAAGGAAGTACAATCCAACAAATCGAACCAAAGAACTCTACCATATGGGCAGTTGATCGTATAACTGGTGAAGCTGTATGGAGTACATACTTGGAAGGTGTTTCATATCGAGGTGGTGTCATGGTAAGTGGTAACGTCGTCTATGCATATGCTAGTGACGGAAACATGTACATGATGGATGCTACGACTGGTGAAATCCTAGATAAAAAACTATTTGGTGTACCAATTAGTGTCTTACCAACAATCGGTGCAGACACTGATGGCAACTACAAAGTATTAATTTACATTGGTGGTGGTGGTGGATTCTTATTCGCTAGCAACAGTTTACCTGGTGCTTTAGCTGCATATGGTCTACCTGATGAATTACCTGAGATAGAGGTAGTTGTCCAACAACAAGAAGTAGTTCGCGAAGTTGAAGTCGAACGCGTAGTTGAAGTCGAAAGGCTAGTCGAAAATGAAGTAGTCAAAGAAGTTCAAGTCGAGAAAATCGTAGAAATACCTAAAGAAGTAATCAAAGAAATCGACGTTGAAGTAGAAGTCGTTACAACTGAAGAAGTAATCAGTCCAGTTTCATATGTTGCAATTGGTCTTGGTGTAGTTCTTGTAGTCGTATCTGGCGTTCTATACACTAGATCCAAAGGAGAATAAAAATAACTTAATAGCTGTTCCATAATGGGGCAGCTATTAACACTTTTTTTTTTAAATAATTAATCTTCTAATGTATATTGTAAAAATTAATAAATATTTTTTTATATACTTGTTATTTTTTAATTGATTCTTTTCCCAATTTGTCTTTTTGTTTTTGAATCAATTCATTTTCAATTTTAGCAAATAAAATTTCTGGTTTATTAATTTTATGTCCTGGTCTTACCTTTAATTCTGAACAGTATTTCCAATTAATGTTATCTGAATTTATATCTAATATTTTAAATAATTTTTCAGTACTGAATGGGATAAACGATTGTAGCATTAATCCTAAATTATATACTGCATTTACGCTCAGGAATATGGTATTGTTGTTCTTTTTTTTCCAAGGTTCCTTTTTTTGAAAATATTGATTACACAAATCTGAGAAATTTAGTATAACTCTTAATGCTTTATCAAATTGATTATTATTGATATATAATTCGATTTCCTTTTTTGTCTGTGTTAATTTAGTTATTAGGTTATTATCTTCTTCGTCAAATTCTTCAAATTCAGGTACTATGCCATTGAATTTTGATTCTGTAAAACTTAATGCTCGATGTATAAAATTACCAATGTTTGCGACTAGTTCATTGTTTATTTTAACTTGAAAGTCATCCCAATCAAAATTAACATCTGATTGATCATATGGAGTAATTCTTGATAAATAATATCTTAAGTAATCTGCTGGAAATTCTTTAAGAAATTCTCTTAGTCCTATATACCATCCTCTACTTTTAGAAAATTTTTCTCCTTGTAACATTAAATGTCCGCGTGTTGGTATATATTCTGGTAATTTGTATTCTTCATTAATAGCTAATCTCATTGCAGTTAGAAATAAATAATGATGATATACGATATCTTTACCTATAAAATGATAAATTGTAGAATCATTCCAGAATTTTTTACCATCTAAACCCTTTGATTCTAAATAATCTATTGTAGTTGATATATAACATAAGTGGTTGTCAAACCAACCATACAAAACTTTTCCATCTGCTTCGGCTAGGGGAATTTCTATTCCCCATGAAATATCTCTTGTTATATCCCAATCATTTAAACCATCTTCAATCCATCTTATTACATAATTTTTTACATTTTTTTGTAAATAATCGTTTTTGTCTAGCCAATTTTTTAAGTCATTGGATAAACTTGAAAGTTTAAAAAAATAATGAACGCTGGATTTTAATATTGGTTTAGTTTGACAAATTGAACAACGTGGTTCTAAAATTTCTGTATGATTGAATGCTCTTCCACATTTTTCACATCCATCAGAATATTGACCATCTGTATTACAGTATGGACATGTACCAGTTACATATCTGTCTGGTAAATATTTATTATCTGTTTCGCAATAAAGTTGACTGATTTTATTTTTATATATTAAGTCATTATTATAAATTTCTTTAAAAAAATGTTGAGTTAGTTCAATATTTCTATTTGAGCTTGTATTCTGGAAATGATCAAAGTTTATTCCTAGATCCTTGAAATCATTTTGATCTCTATTTTTCCAATATTTGACATATTCTTTTGGTGTGATATTTTGTTTTTCTGATTGTAAAAGTATTGGCGTGCCAAAATCATCTGTTGCACATGTGAATATTACAACTTTATTGTTCAATCTTAGAAATCGTGATAATATGTCTGCAGGTAGATATGTGGATACAATATGACCTAGGTGTATTTCTCCATTGGCATATGGTAATGCGCTAGTAATGATTATTTTATCGTTATTCATTTAATTCACTTTAAATTCTATTTAGTCTTATTATTATTTTACATGAATTAAAAGTTAAATATGTCTTTTTTGATATGCATCATACTTGAAAATATCTATAATCATACCTGCCTATAATGAGGAAAATAATTTACTTGTAAATCTGCCAAAAATTAAAAATTCTTTTGAATCTAATAATTTTTCCAATTTTGAATTCATAGTATGTGATAATAATTCTACTGATAATACTTCTAAAATTGCTAATGATTTTGGAGCTAAAGTAGTCTTTGAACCAATCAATCAAATATCTCGTGCACGAAATACCGGTGCAAAATCCGCAACTGGTGATTGGCTTGTTTTTATTGACGCTGATTCATGGCCATCTAAATACTTAATTCAAGATTTAATTAAACATATTTCTTCAGGTTTGTATGTAGGCGGAAGTTCGATTGTTCAATTTATTAACCCTCCTTTATGGTGGCGCGCTAGTTGGAAAATTTCTAATTTATCTATGCCATTATTTAATCTGACTCCTACTGGTTCTTTTATGTTTTGTCAGAGAAATGTTTTTGAATATCTTGATGGTTTTAATGAAGAACTTTTTATTTTAGAAGATCTTGATTTTTCAAAAGATCTTCGTAAATATTGTAAATCAATTAATAAAAAATCTATTGTTATTAAACAACCTTCTTATACTTCTTCTAGACGTGCAGATAATTTAAAAATTCGACATATGATTAAACTCGCATATCGATTATCTAGATATGGTACAAAGACATTAAAGACAAAAAAGAATTTTGTACAATGGTATTCTAGATAATGAAAGCTGCATTATTTAATGAACATGGATCTCCTGACGTTCTCAAATATGAAGAAACGGACGATCCTATTGTTTCTAATAATGAAGTCTTAGTTAGAGTTAAGGCTTGTTCAATTAATCATCTTGATATTTGGATTAGACGCGGACGAACTGGTTATTCTGATATTCAATTTCCTCATATACTTGGATGTGATATATCTGGAACAATAGAGGATTCTAATGGCGCTACTGAAATAAATAATGGCGATGAAATAATAGTATCTCCTGGAATTGGCTGTGGAATATGTAATTATTGTCTTCAGGGTAATGATAATTTCTGTAGGAAATTTAGTATAATTGGAGGCTGGGATCGGAAAGGTGGTTATGCCGAATTTGCATCTGTGCCTTTGCAAAATATTATCCACAAACCTAGAAATCTTTCCTTTGAAGAATCTGCATCATTGCCTCTGACTTTCCTAACTGCATGGAATATGCTTGTAAAACGCGCACAAATTAAAACCGGAGAGAACGTTTTGATAGTCGGCGGATCAAGTGGTGTTGGAAGTGCTGCGATTCAAATTGCTAAATTATTTAATTGTTATGTTTTTGCTACCGCAGGTACTGAGGATAAATTGAACAAAATGAAAACTTTAGGTGCAGATTTTGTTATTAATCATACTACTGACGATTTTGGTGAAATTGTAAGGGAAAATACTAATCATAATGGAGTTAATATTGTATTTGAACACGTTGGCGCTGCAACATGGTCTAAAAGTATAGATTCTCTTACTCATGGTGGTAGGTTGATTACATGTGGAACTACAACTGGTTCAGAAACTGATTTTGATATACGCTTGCTTTATCGAAGGCAATTATCCCTTATGGGTTCATTTATGGGATCTAAGGGTGACTTGTTACATCTTCTTAAATTCATAGATTCAGGTAAACTGAAACCTGTTTTAGGCAACACATTTCCACTAAAGGACGCAAGTAATGCTCATGAATTAATTGAAAACCGTCAACATTTTGGTAAGGTAGTCCTCAAAGTTTAATATCATTCAATCATATTTCACATATCGAAATGAACGCTGATAAAAACGACCAAAAAAAATTTATTCGTACCTTTTATTCTAAAGATGTTTCTGTTGATTTCGATAATAAAAATATTACTGTAATTGGTTGGATTGTTAGTATCAGAAAGCAAGGAAAAATCTACTTTGTTATGCTTTATGATTCTACAGGACCTCTACAAATAATTATTAAAAAAGGCGTTTCACCTGATCACATATTTACCCAAGCAGAAACTTTGAAAGAACATTCATCAATTGCTGTTCAAGGAACTATAAAGAAAAGTGATAAAGCTCCTAAAGGAGTAGAGTTACATCCTGAAGAAATTTCTGTATTATCAACAACTAATAAGATTCCTCCTTTTTCATTATATGGGGGTCAATTACCAAATATAGATAAACGGTTGGATATTCGTGCCGTTGATTTGAGAAGACCTTCTGCACAATCTATCATGAAATTACGTGCAAAAACATTGCAATCAATTCGAAATTTCTATATCGATAGAGATTATCTAGAAGTTAATACACCTAAGATTATTGCTACGGCCACTGAAGGTGGTTCTGCTCTGTTTCCTATGCTTTATTATGATAAAGAAGCATTTCTTACTCAAAGTCCACAGTTGTTTAAAGAACAATTAGTTCTTCCTTTTGAAAAAGTGTTTGAAATTGCTTATGCATATCGGGCAGAAAAAAGTAGAACACTTCATCATATTAGTGAGTTTATTTCTGTTGACATGGAACAGGCATTTATTGATTATAAGGATGTTTTAAAAATTATTGAAGATTTATTACTCAATTTGAAACATAATTTACTTGAAACAAGTTCTGAACATTTAGATTTCTTGAATTCAAAAGATTGGACTGGTTTTGATAGCATTCCTTCTGTTACTTATGACGATGCTATTGATTTAATTAAGGAAGAATACCCAAAAATCGAATGGGGTGATGACCTTTCTACTACGACAATGGATATATTGTCTAAGAAATACCCTCATTTTTATTATGTTACAGATTGGCCTTCATCAGGAAAACCATTTTATATTAAATGTGAAGGGGATTATTCTGAGTCATTTGACTTAATGTATGGTAATAAAGAATTGGCTTCAGGTGGAACTCGTGTTGATGATAAAGACGAATTGACTAATCGTCTTCAACAAAAAAATCTTAATCCTAACGGTTTTGAATTCCATCTTCGTGTATTTGATTATGGAATGCCACCACATGCAGGATTTGGGTTGGGATTTGAAAGATTAATGATGGTTATTGCAAATCAAACAAATATACGGGAAGTTAGTATATTTCCTAGAGATCAACATAGACTTACACCGTAGTGATAAATATGTCTAATAAAAAAACAATTGACGCAAAAAAATATTCAGAGCTTTCAAAGATTGAACTATCTACTAAAGAAATGGAAATCTTAAATGAACAATTTCCTGAAATTTTGAAATATTTTGATTTATTGTCTCAAGTTGATATATCTGAAAATATAGATACACAAACATTATCTAACGTGTTTCGAGAAGATGTTTCTGTTGATTCTATTGCAGACAAAATCTTAGATGTTGTTCCTGAAAAGAAAGATAGGTTTGTAAAAGGACCTCGGATGATGTAAAAATTGAGTATATTAGCTAGTAGATTTGAAGAAATAAAAGAAAAAAACAAATCAATTAATGCATATATCACATTTTCTAAACTGGAAGATAGTAATTTTGATGGAAGATTATCTGGAAAAACTATCGCAATAAAAGATACTATTTCTACTGCTGGGTTGAGAACTACTTGCGCATCAAAAATGTTGGAAAATTATATTCCACCATTTGACGCTCATGTTATTTCATTATTGAAGAAACAAGGAGTAACTATTCTTGGTAAAGCAAATTGTGATGAATTTGCTATGGGTTCTAGTACTGAACATAGTGCATATGGTGCCACTCATAATCCTCATGATCTTGAAAGAGTTCCTGGAGGTTCTTCGGGAGGAAGTGCCGCAGCTGTTGCTGGGGATTTAGCAGATTTTGCTCTCGGTAGTGATACAGGTGGCTCAATACGTTGTCCTGCTTCTTTTTGTGGCATTGTTGGTCTAAAACCAACTTATGGTCTTGTCAGTCGATATGGTTTAATTGCTTATGGAAATAGTTTAGAACAAATTGGTCCTATGGCAAAGAATGTTTATGATTGTGCATTATTATTAGAATGTATTTCTGGTTATGATAATCGAGATGCAACTTGTGTTAATAATAAAAAAATTAATTATACAAAACATCTTAATGATGATATTTCAGGTTTAAAGATTGCAGTTCCTCATGAGTTCTTTGGTAGAGGAACTGATCCAATAGTAAAGAAATCTGTTTGGGATACTATTGATAAACTTGAATCTGAAGGAGCTATAGTCGAAGAAATAAATATTGAATCCATAAAATATTCTCTTGCTGCATATTACATAATTGCAATGTCTGAAGCAAGCTCTAATTTAGCTCGATTTGATGGACTTCGTTATGGTTTACACATTGGTAAATCTAAAGATTGGAATGAATTATTTTCTAATAATAGAAAATTTGGTTTTGGATTTGAAGTAAAGAGAAGGATTATGTTGGGGACTTTTGCACTATCCTCTGGTTACTATGATGAATATTATATCAAGGCTCAGAAAGTACGTTCACTAATTACTAATGATTTCAAAAAGATTTTTAGTAAATTTGATGTTATTATGGGACCTACTATGCCAACATTACCTTTCAAATTGGGAGAAAAATTAACTGACCCATTATCGATGTATATGAGTGATATAGACACCGTTTCTGCAAATCTCGCTGGAATTCCTTCTATTTCTATTCCTTGTGGAAGTTCAAATTCTCTTCCAATCGGTATCCAATTAATGTCTTCACATTTTGACGAAAAAACTATATTAAATCTTGGAAATAAGATTGAACAAATTCGAGGTATTAAGAATGAGTAATGTTTCTAATGGTGTTAAAATTGGCCTTGAAATACACTGTCAATTAACCGCGTTAAATACAAAGATGTTTTGCAATTGTTCGTCTGATTATCGTGGTAAATCACCTAATACTCTATTATGTACTGTCTGCACGGGATTGCCTGGTGCTTTACCTGTATTGAATAAAAGAGCATTAGAATCTGCTATAAAAATTGGTTTAGCACTAAATTGTAAAATCTCCAGTAATAGTAATTTTTTCCGTAAAAATTATTTCTATCCTGATTCTCCAAAGAATTACCAAATTACTCAATATGATAAAGCTGGTGGAATAGCTATTGCTAATGGTGGCACTGTTGAAACAAATCTTGGTAAAGTTCGAATTACTAGAATTCAAATGGAAGAGGATCCCGGTAAATTACAATATGAGGGTAGTATAACTACTTCATCTAATACTCTTATTGATTACAATCGAGCAGGTATATCTCTTGTTGAGATTGTAACAGAGCCTGATATAGTTTCTCCAAAACATGCTCGTGAATTTCTAAATACAATTCAATCAATTGTTGAAACCATAGGTGAATGTGATAGTAAACTTGATGGTTCAATGCGTGCAGATGCAAATGTGTCTATTTCTAAAGGCAGGAGAGTGGAAATTAAGAACATTTCTTCGTTTAAAGAAGTTGAACGCGCACTAAATTTTGAAATAACTCGACAAAAAACAATTCAAGCAGCTAGCAAAATGGAAACACGACATTGGGATGATGTAAGAAGGGTCACAGTAACTTTGAGAGTTAAAGAAGATGAAGAAGGATATAGATATTTTCCTGATCCTGATTTGCCTCCTATGATTATTTCTAATGATTATATTGATGAATTACGTGAATCTCTCCCTGAACTTCCAGATAAGCGATTTCAACGTTTTACTAACGACATAAAATTATCCGAGGAAATTACTCGTATCTTAATTCGAAATAAAATTGTTGCAGATTATTTTGAAGAAACATTAAGTTATGAATTTAATCCTAAATTAATTAGTGGTTGGATAGCTACTGATATAATGGGATATCTTAATAGAAATAATATTAAATTTGTAGATTTACCTATCAAAGCTAAGACTCTTGCTTCGCTGTCCAAATCTGTATCTGATTCTAAAATAAATGACTCTACTGCAAAAGCAATTCTATTAGAATCTCTTTCATCTGGTGTTACTATTGAAGATTTATTAAAGTCTGAAATTGATAATTCTGTTTCATCTGACGATCTTCCTACAATTATTGATCAAGTTCTCAATGATAATTCTAAGGCTTTGGAAGATGCTAAGAATGATCCACAGGCCATACATTTCTTAATCGGACAAGTTATGAAAGCTACTAAAGGCAGAGCTAATCACGAAGATGTTAAGAATCTAATTGAAAAGAAATTATCTGAATAATAAAAATATTAATAATTATAATTTAATTATAATATTGTGAATAGAAAATCTCTGTATTACTTTATTGCATCTCTTATTCTTATAATAATTGCACCTGGTTTTCTAATCATTAATATTCCTGATGCAAATATTATTGATTTGATTTCTGCATTTTTTATTGTATTTTTTTCATATTTATTTTTAGCGCTTGGTATATCTGATATACTCAGCTAATTATTTTACGCCCAAAGTATTTCCTATTCCAGCAATTATTATATTTTGATTATTTTCTGAATGTTGATTAATTGTTTCTTTAACTTTTTCTATTAAAAGATCTGTAGATTTTTTTATTTCTTCTTTCATTTCTGTAATTGCTTCTTTTTCAGTCATTTTTGTTACAAGTGCTAAATATTTAATTTTATTATTTGTCGCAATTTCCTCAATTTTATATCTCTCAATTCCCGGTCCTCCAATTGCAGCTCCAATTCCTTCGGCTATTTCTCCTGTTTCTTCTCCTTCTAATTTTAATGCCGCATCAATTGTAATAATTAATGATATGTTTTTGTTATTTTCTACTATTTGTTTTATGGCTTCACCAGGTTTTCCAACATTTCCTCCGGGTCCTTTTGCTTTTACTACATATGCTTTTCTATTTTCTATTGTTATTTCATTTACAATTGTATTCTTAACTAGTTCTCTGCTTTCTGATTCTCCACTTAATTTTGACGCAATAAGAGGTCCTATTCCGTCGCCTATTGTTTTTCCTGATTTCAAGTCTGGAATTGCATCATGATAGGCTTCTGCTTGTTCCATGATTTGATGTAAAATCATTTGAATTTGTGTTATTATAAGTGGACTTCCTGTTTTTTTTCCACTGACGTAAAAATGTCTTACATATTTGTACATTAAATTAATTCCAAGTGCTACTTCTACTAGATTCATTAATATGCTTATTTGAACTTCGTCTGCAGTTTTTGTAATTAATTTTACTTCATCTTCTAAATTATCTTCTTCTGTTTTGAGTAGATGTTCTAGTTTATCAATAATTCCTTTTGGATCCATTGATACGGGAGGTATTACAAATGATTGTAATATTCTGTCAAATCTTTTTTGTACAAATTCTTTATCTCCTCCATATTCTAGTAAACTCCCTAACACTTTATTTTTTGAATCTACATTCATTTTTTCAAGTTTTGATAAATTTTTTCCTATATTTCTTAACATTAAAAATATTTGTATTTTTTGACCATATAAAATTAGAAACATAAATAATGGCAGCCAAATTATACTTATTATTGATTCGGTGTCTCCTCCTATTATCAACATTATGGTCTCTCTTGTGTCTAGGTAAATTTAAGGATTGTATTGAATTCTGTCTATACTGAGCATATTTTCTAACTTTATTGTTTTATTCAAACTTTTTATATGGGTAACTGTGTAAACATATCGATTTTGCCAAAGACTAAATCTGTTATTAGTGTGGAAAATGTTGTTGCAACAGGAAATTTAAGTCAAAGTATTGATCTTGTTGAAATTAAAGATAATTTTGAAGAAACTGAGTATAATCCAGATCGCTTTCCTGGTCTAGTTTTTAGATTACCTTCTCCTAAAACTTCTACACTTATATTTCGAACTGGAAAAATGGTTTGTACTGGTTCTCGTTCTGAGGAAATGGCAGTTATTGCTATTAATAAAGTGGTAAAGGTTTTAAAGAAAGGTGGAATTAAGATTAAACGCAAGCCAATATGCGAAGTACAAAATATTGTAGCATCTGTTGATCTTGGTGGTCAAATTGATCTCGAGGAAGTTGCAAGACAATTACCTCGTTCAATGTACGAACCTGAACAGTTTCCTGGTGTAATATTGAGAGCAGAAGAGCCAAAAGCTGTATTTCTAATTTTTTCTAGTGGTAAACTTGTTTGTACAGGTACCAAACAAGAGAAAGATATATACTCTGCTGTAAAAAAACTACATACACATCTTGAAAAACTTGATTTAATGATATATTCATCCAGTTGAAACAAAAAGTTTCATATCTTGATCTTAATACTAATAATTATTCCAAGATTTTTATTAATGTTTAAATAACTTATACTTTTAGATATAACAACTTGAATATTGCTAATAAATACATTATTTTCTTCCTTTTATTCGTTCTTCTTTCTTCTAGCATGGTGATTACTTATGTCGATGCTCAAAATCAAAAAGATCGTGGCTTTGCTTGGTCTAAAAGTAATTACGACGTAAAACAAACAAATTACAATCCTCAAAATCAAATTACTAAAGAAACTCTGCCTTTTCTCGTTGATGAGTGGACCAATGCCTTTATTATACCTCCTATACAAACAGGTTTGGAATTACATCCTGGAATGAGGGCTAGGCCATTGGTTGCAAATGGACTTGTTTATATGACGACTAATTTCAATATGGTCTTTGTTCATAATGTCGGAACTGGACTTCCTCTTTGGGGTTATGCATATCCAATCAACATGACTAAAGTTACTGAGGATTATCCAAGAATTAGTACTTTTGATTCTGGAATTCTTGAGGAAGCAACAATTTTTGAAAATAATATAATTTTTCCAACACCTGATTGTGGAATGGTATTTTTAGATCTAATGACCGGTTCCCCTGGTTTTCGTGGTGAATTGACAAGAGGTCAGATGTGTGATGCAATTGAAGGTAATGGTGGTTATTATACTGGTCAGTTATACAGTAGTCCTGTAGTTGACTCTGAATCACGAATTCTTGTAACAGGAACTTCTGTTAGTGGAAAAGCTGAATCAGGACGTGGTTATATCGCTGGTTTTGATGTTGATAGTGGTGATTTGTTGTGGAGATTTTACTTAATGCCTCCCTCTGGCGGTGAACAGGATTGGGCTATGAAATACAAAGGTTTGGGAAATGTAGATCCTACTCCTGATGATTGGGGTGATGCCAAAAATGTCGGTGTTGGTATTGCAACTGGACAATGGGCAATTGACGAAGAAAATGGCATAGTTTATGTTGGAACTTCTGCACCAGGTCCTTATTATAATGCTGCAAATCGACCAGGACCTAATTTATTTTCTTCATCTATTCTTGCTCTTGATATTACTACTGGAGAATTGCTTTGGTATTATCAAACATCCTCTCATGATTTGTTTGGTCATGGCTGTAATTGGAATACAGTACTTGGTGAAGTTGACGACAGGAAAGTTCTTTTCAAAGCTTGTGACGATGGACGGTTACTAGCTCTTGATGCTTCAGATGGAGAACTAATTTGGTCTTTCTTACCTCCAAATATTAAATATGTTGGTGGTGTAGATAATTCTCTAAATCCTGTTACTGACTTGAATAAAAAATGGCCTACTGAACCTTCTACAAATTCGTATTGGCAATGCCCTGGAATTACAGGAGCTACTGGAGGGAACATTGCTCTTGCATATGGAAAGATATTCTATATGACAACTAATTATTGTGATTATGTTGTACCTGAACCTAATTCTGAAAATGACCTTCAATCATTTGGTGCTTATACGAGAACTGAATTGCCAAAATCTGTACAGGCATATCAAAGAGTTCAAGACGACATTCCTGAAGAATTCCGTAAAGATCACGTAATGCCAAAAAATTCAACATTGTATGCCGTTAATATTATTGATGGTTCTGTTGAGTGGACTTTTGATGTTGACGATGCACATCGTGGTGGATTAATTGCTTCTGGAGAAATGGTTATCTTTTCATCTTTAGATGGAAGTATTAATGCACTTGATGAACAAACAGGAGAATTAGTATTCAATAAATTCATTGGTGCAAGTCTGGGAACTAGTCCTACTATAGGTTCTGCAGCTTCTGGTGAACAATTTCTATTCCAAACTGTTGGTGGTTTACCTGAAAGATTTGGACAACCTGTTTCAGGTGTTTTTGTAGCTTCACATATTCGTGGTGGACCGATGGTTCCTATTGACTCTGAGCCCCTAGAGGAAATTGAAGCAGAAGAACAAGCTGAATTGCCTTTGAATGTTGTTCTTCCGGTTATTATTCTAATTGTAATTGTGTTTATTATTGCGTCATTTGGACCATCAAGAATTATTAGTATTGTTAAAAAATAATTAATCGTTGAGAATGCTTTATAATAAAGTAAAGTTTATGCCTTTAATATCTGGTGAAATGATTGGGTGTTTCTAAAGTAACTAAAATATCTCTTGTACTTCCCAGGATTAATTTATCACATGCAATGGAAGAATTATCCAAGTTTGATTATTTTCACGCCGAACAACCTGATTCTAGTAATTATGATCAATTATTGGATGATTATTCTAGGCGATCTTTTAAAATCTATATTCAAATATCAGAATTAATCAAAGAATTAAAATTAAAAATCACTCCTGGCGTAATGGATGTTTTAAAATCAGGTTATAATATTTCACCTGAAACTGTTGAATTGAATCAATGGAAAGATATTTTGAATATTCTTGAAACAAAAGCTAGTCCTGTTGTTGATTCTATTAGTGAAAAAATCCAACAATTACATTCATTAAATGATGATATATCTGCAGATGAGGCTAATTTAGAAATAATCAAATTATTATCCGAATATTCGATAAATATTGAAGATATTTCTAATTCTAATCAATTTTCAATTAATCTTAGTTTTTGTTATACCAAAGATGTTCTTGAAATACAGAAAAGTTTTGATGACGTCGTTTTTGTTACTTCTCCACTTACAGATAAAAGATCACTTATTTTAATTGCAGTTAAAAAATTAGAAGCTGATAAAATTGATAAAGTGTTACGTTTATTTGAAACAGAAAGTTTTACAATTCCTGAAGATTTGCCACAAAATCCATTTGAAGCAAATACTCTTCTTCAAAATTCTCTTAATGATAAACGCAAATCTCAATCAGTTCTTAATCAAGAGATAGAATCTCTGATCAAAGAACATGAAAATGATATATTGTCATATTTTGAATTGTCGAGGACCTTGTATGATTCTTGTGAATTAGTTAAAAAAACAGGAGATTTGAAACACTTTGCTATAATTAATGGTTTTATTCCTCACAATTTAAAATCTCAATTTAATAGTTCATTTAATGATTATATTGTAATTTTTGATGATGTTGATCCACATGATCATCATAATGAATATCATGATAAAGCTCCTGTATTAATGAAAAATCCTAGTATTACAAATTCGTTTAAATCTGTCACATTGAACCAAGGTCCTCCTAGTTATGGGGAACTTGATCCAACTACTTTGATTACTTTTACTTTTCCAATATTTTATGGTATGATGTTTGGAGATGTTGGACATGGTTTAGTTTTATTATTATTTGGATTGTTTTTGTTATATAGAAAAGCGCCTTTCTTTAAACCATGGGGGCAAGTCTTTGCGATTTCTGGACTTGTTGCAATTTTCTTTGGTGTTCTTATAGGGGAGGCATTTGGGATTGAATTACACAAGTTTATTCCTATTGAATCAATTAGACATTTAGAATTTATCGAACATCCTATTATACATTTTATCCATCGTAGCGAAGGTCATTTGGCGTCAATTGAAATTAGTGCCTTACGTACATTTCTTAAAATCTCAGTTATTATGGGAATTATACATTTAGCTCTTGGAAATCTTATTTCTATCTATAATACTGCAAAAAATAAAGAGTATGACGAACTTTTTGCGGAAACTATACCTGTATTCTTAATGTTTGCTAGTTTTGTATTCCTTATGTTTTCATTTGTTGGCACTGGATTTAAAATTGATCAATTATTCACTTCACAGAGGGAAGCTCCTTTATTCTTTATTACCGAAAGATTTTTGCCATCTATGACTTCTTATTTGACTGTTCCTATTTCTACTGTTTCGTTATATTCTACTACTGCTTTGCTTTTTGGACTTTTTGTTTTAGTAATTGGCAAACCTATATTGATTGTTACTGGACGAGTGCCTAAAGAAAATATTCCTATGGCTATGTTGGTTGGTTTAATCGATGGAGGTATAGAAAAAATCGCAGGTTCACTTTCAAATATCTTGAGTTATACTCGATTGGCTATTTTATTAACAGTTCATTCTTCATTATTGATTGTTGTAAATCTTGCTTTGGACCTTCCAATGCTTGTTGCTATTCCTATGTTTATTATTTTAAATATTGTTGTTATTTTACTTGAAGGAATGATTGTATATATTCAAAATCTCAGGTTGCATCTTTATGAATGGTTCAGTAAATTCTATTCTGGTTCTGGCCAAGCATTTAAATCATTTCCTGGTTCTCCTTCATATAACATGATGCTGCGAACACGTCTAAAATGGAAATAATTTAACTCGAACTACGAAATACTTTTTTCCTATAATTTACCAGTTATGTTGTGAACTCTGATTGAAAACTCCTAAACCTTCTTTAGTTCTGGCGTTTGTACTTGTATCTGTTTTAGCATATGTGTTAATATTTGGACTTAATCCTGTTGAAGAAACTATTGAAGAAGTAGAGGTTCTTGAAGTTGAAGTAGAACCTGAGGCTGTTATGAAAGATCTAGTAGATATCAAAAGTCTGATATGGGTTTTGGAAGAAGGTAATTTTAATAAGAATTCTGATGGGTATTATATCGAATTGATAATTAGTGTAAAGAATACAAATTCGATTCCTATTGATTTCGCGAATGGAAATATTGACTTGTTTCTTGGAAATGGGGTCGAGTACAAGCATGTCGCAGAACTAGTAATAGCTGACGACTCACTTGAGGCAGATGGTTCAAAGACACTCAAATCATCTACAAATGTAAATTTGTCAGAAGGTAAGTTTCTCGAAGAAAGGAATTGGTGGATGGTGGAAGGAACTATAGATTTGAAATCTGGAGAGACTACCAAAGAACAGAACCTTCGGTTGATGTATATTCGTGAATAGTTTCTAATGATAAACGAATATTCAAAAAGTGATTGTTCGAAAATTCTCTATGTCATCAATGACGCTGCTATAAAATACAAAAACGTTATACCCGATAATTGCTGGCATGAACCCTACATGTCAGAAAGAGAACTATTGGGTGAATTTCATGATGGAGTTAGGATGTTTGGATATTCTGATAATGATGAATTGATCGGAGTTATAGGATTTCAGGAAATAAAGGATGTTGTTCTAATAAGACATGCTTACACTTTAACGGCCTATCAGGGCAAAGGAACTGGAAGTAAATTGCTTGAATATCTGTTAAATAAAAATCAAAATTCTCGTTTATTGGTGGGCACTTGGCGAGATGCTAAATGGGCAATTCGATTCTATGAGAAATTCGGTTTCATTCTTCACGACGAAGAAGAAACTACTTCATTACTTGAAAAATATTGGAACATACCATCAGAACAAATTGAAAATTCGATAGTATTGGAAAGGTATTAGAAACAAGTTTTGGATTGTTATTTACAGATAAATCGGCATAAGATCTATTTTTT
>JACAFT010000016.1:0-23515 GCA_013378375.1 Nitrososphaerota archaeon | reverse complement strand
TCAACAACTAAAGAATCAATAGAAATAATTGTCAAACTAACAACAGGTTCTGGAACTGGTTCTACAACAGGTTCTGGAACTGGTTCTACAACAGGTTCTGGAACTGGTTCTACAACAGGTTCTGGAACTGGTTCAACAACAGGTTCTGGAACTGGTTCAACAACAGGTTCTGGAACTGGTTCAACAACAGGTTCTGGAACTGGTTCTACAACAGCAGCTTCTGGATTAGATATACCTCCAAATTCATCTCCACCGGAATTAACAGGAGGCTCAACATTATCAAGTCCGCTAATAACAAAATATCCTATAATTAATACAACAGGAATAATAATTAATATTAATTTTGGATTAACTTTAGACAATTCACTAAGCAATTATAATTATATTATTAATGTTTTTTGATAGAAAAAAAAGAAACTGCTGCCCATTTGGGCAGCAAATTCATTAAGTTCTATTTAGAGGCTCGTTGGTAGAGTACACCAGCGATGACGACTAGAATAACACCTAGGCCAATTGCAACATATGAAATTGGACTAATTGTTTCTACTTCGACTTCTTGGATTACTTCTACTTCTTTTTCGACTTCAACGATTCGTTCGACTTCAACGACTTTCTCTACTTCGACTGGAACTTCTTTCACTACTTCAATGATTTCAGGTTGTGGTATATTATCCGCCAAACCAAATGCATTGAGAGCTCCTGGCACTCTATCTCTTCCACCTATTGATGCTAGAGATCTACCGCCGTATGATTGAAGAATCCGGACTTCTCCATTGGAGTCTGCTCCGATTACTGGCATGACGTCTAATGCAGTTCCTAGATTGAATTCTTTCAAGAATTCTCCTGTTTCTGCACTAACTACACGTAGCTTGCCGTCAAATCCGTTCCAGAAGATAAGTCCTCCACTTGATACTACTCCTCCTCTATGAGGTGTACCTTTAACCATGAAGGTCCAATCTACTGCACCTGTTTTTGCATCTATTGCAGTGATTGTGTGATTATTGTCTGCCGTATATGGTGGTGCAGGTCTTTGACTACCCGGTGCCATTCCATATTTTCCTCTAGCTTCTACTGCAGCGATTGCATAGTATGAAGGGTCGTTCTTACATGAAGCGAATAATCTGTCTCCATCAAATGCCATATCTGCTTCTATACAGCCAGCACCTGGTGGATTCTGCCAGAATCCTCCTCCACCTATATTGGTGTGTTCATGTTGCCAATCTTTGTCCATATCTGCTAGAACTCTTGGGTCTAACATGAACCAATCATTATTGGCACCTAGTCCGTCAATTCCTAATGCATCAGAGTGTAATACTCCTCGTCCTCTAAGTCCTCCAAGAGGTCCTGCTGCGTTAGTACATTGGTCATTACACCAGAATTGAGACAATCTTAGTCCTGGAACTTCAGTGATCCAAAGAGGTCTGCCTGAATCTGCGTCAAATGCATGTACTCGTCCATTTTTACATCCTTTGAAGACAGTTTTCTTACCGTTAACTTCTCCCATTAATGTATTCCATGAACAGTCCATATCCCAAAGGTCTCGTGTAGTACTCTGGAAGTACCAAGAAAGTTCTCCAGTGTCAGCATCTATACCCATTACTGCTGAACCAAATAGTCTTGGTCCAAATGTATATGAAGCATTCCAGTCAGGTCCTGGTTGTGCAGTACCGAAGTACACTCTTCTGTCTTCTTCGTCTACTACAACTTCACCCCAGATGTTGCTTATTCCTGCATTGAAAGGCATTGGGCCTTTACCTCCGTCCCAATCTCTTCTCAAAAAGTCTGGATTAACATCACATGCATTGATGCCTTCAAGCCATCCTACACTACAAGTGTCTACTAACCAGTCACCCCATGCTTTGTATTCCGCAGGGAATAATTCACCATTAGGTGGTTGATAGAAGAATCTCCAGTTTACGTTGCTCGGATCAGATCCATCAATTTCACAAGGGAAGCTTCTGCAACCACTCATATCAATAGCTGCTACAAATGCTCTTCCTCCCCATGTTCCTTCAAGATGTCCTCCGATTGCAAGTATCAATTGATCTCCAACTGTATCGACTACTGGAGCATGAGATCCTTGACCGTTATAAATTCCTGAATTTGTAGGAACATCCTTACAGAATTCATTTACTCTGAGAATGTCTTCTCCGTTTTCTGCATCAACTCCGATGATTGTACATCCGAATGCATTAAGCCAGAGAATACCTCTTCCATGCAGTTCTTGATAATAAACAGAATGTGTATGTGCGTTTGCGTTATATATTGGAAGACAATTTCCTAGTTTAGCTCTATTGTCAACGTATGCAGCTCCACATGCGTTTGCTGATTCCAAATCAAATTCTGCCGTACGTGTCCATATAGTTGAACCGTCAGTCATATCAACTGCGAAGATTGTTTGATAATTCATTACCATGTAACCTACACCATCTACAATTAGAGGAGGTGCTATAGTTCCTGGTGTTGCTGAGAATCCTTGTAATCCATCTGCACCAACTACATCAGGAGATGGTACGGGAAAGATCCATTTTAATTCCGTATGTTGAATATTGTCAGGATTGATTTGTGTTTGAGGGTTATGATTAGTTCCACGATCATCGTGATTAATCAGTTCCCAATTACGCTCCCACCTAGAAAGGCTTTGCGCTTCTGCATTTTCTACTCCTATTTTAGCAGTACCTATTGTGACGATTGGCGAGAAAAAAATCAGAGCCGCCATGGCGAATGCTAGTATTACGAGCGATTGCTTATGATTCACAATGAATATGTCTGTCTAAGAAATATAACTCTTGTTATGTTGGTTTATATAATAATAAACATATATTGTTTTTTTTTAAAATAATTGGATATTTGTTCAATTCATAATTCTCCGGATAACTTACTGCTTAATCATATGTTCAATATATTATTCTCTTATTTTTTTTTATATCGTCATTAGTCGTTCTTTTGCAATTTTACAATAGTCTTCGGATATGTCTATGTGAATGAAATTTCTATTATTTTTTGCAGCGACATATGCTACTGTTCCAGTTCCACCAAACATATCTAAAACAACATTTTCAGTATATGAATAATATTTAATCAGCCTATAAATTAATTCTTCTGGAAATGGTGCAGGATGTCCTTTTCTATTTTTTGTCGTGGGGGGTATATTCCAATGTCCATCTGAAAAATCAAGAAATTCTTCTCTTGTAATATCTGATTTTGTTTTTTCTCCTTCAAGCTTTAATGAGTTTTTACTGAAAATTAATACATATTCCCAAGATGGTATTATGTGAGGATTGCTTGGACTTTTCCAACTTCCCCATGCAGTTCTCTTTAACATTGTTTGTTTATACCATATTATTTCTGTTCTGAATATCATTCCAATATCTCTTAATATATTTGCTGAATCATGATGTAGAGGTTTAAAATCCCTTATACCTGTAGGACCAATATTTAATGCAAATCTTCCTCCATCTTTTAATACTCTTTTTGTTTCAATCCAGACTTTTGATAACCAGTCTAAATATTCATCATATTTCATCAAGTCATTATGATTGTCATAATCTTTTCCTACATTGTATGGCGGCGACGTTATTGCCAAATGTACTGATTTAGATTCTATATTTTTCATTAAATCTAGTGTATCGCCACAATTTATTTTATTCATTAGATCTAGTTTTACTTCCAATACGTAATTCTCTTGTAAATATTGATTTAGTTAACCAAAAATGAACTTTTTTTCTCATTAATGTGAAACTTTATTGCTCAATCTTATGCTTAAAAGTGCATTGAATAAGATAATATCATTTGGCGTTATTTTATTATTTATTATCAGCAATATCCCTGCAATAATTTCCATGGAAGATTCCTTTGACTGGAAATATTCTGCATTTGATAAAGATAATACAGGTTTTAGTCCACAAACAATAATTTCTAAGGATAATGTTATGAATTTACAACTTAATTGGGTTTATCATTTTGATGGCGTTGACCCACTAGATGATGACATAGTTCCTCCTGAAGGAATTCAAACAACTCCTTTGATTTATCAAGGAATTGTATATGTAGCAACTGGTTATAATGAGGTTTATGCAATTAATGCTAAAGATGGAAGTCCATTATGGTCTTTTAAACCTGATATTAATAATTTCAAGAATACTGAAGTCTGGGCAAAAAGATTAGCTATGAGATCTCTTACAATTCATGAAGACGCAATATATGTTCAAACTAGTGAATGTTCTATCTATGGATTAGATCTAATGACTGGCGATGTAGTTTTTGAATTACCTGAAACTTGTTCTAAAATTCCAGGAAACAATGGAGAATATTTTTCCCCTTTTGCACCTACCTTTTATAAAAATCTTCTAATTACCAGGGCACAAGGAAATGCGTTTGGTGGACGTGGATTTGTATCAGCTTATAATTTGGATACTAAAGATTTAGTTTGGCAATGGTTTTCTTCTCCTCCTGCTGGCGGTGAATTAAACTGGGGTTACGATCAAGCAAAGTTAGGTAATATTTTACCGTTTGAAGATGATTGGGGTTATACTAATTATATCGCAGGCGGTACTTCGTGGGGATTACTTGCTATTGATGAAGAATCTGAAACATTGTTTCTGTTGACTGGTGAACCTGCTAACCAATTTGATGCAGCATTGAGACCGGGTCCAAATCTCTTTTCCAGTTCAATTGTCGCGCTTGATATTAATACTGGAACTCTAAAATGGTATTATCAAATGAGTACTCATGATATTAATAATAATGATCCTGGTTGGAAAGTTGTTTATACAACTATCTTGGTCGATGATGTTGAACGTAAAGCAATAATTGCTGCGTCAAAAAGTAATTATCTATATGTTGTAGATGCTCAAACTGGTAATCTCATCCATGAACCAATACACTTTGGACCTGATAGTTATAATCTCACAAATGTAAATACAGAAAATAAATCAGACATGTTTGCATCTCAAACCAAGTACATTGGTGAAATCTTTTGCCCAAGTCAATTAGGAGGTGTATTTGCTGGAATGTCAATTGCGAATAACGTGGCATATATCCCATCTCAAAATGTTTGTGGTACTGTTATTACTCGACAGCTTGAATACAAAGGCGAAGTTATTGACGGATATGTTTATCGACTTGATCTTAATAGAACCACTAATGGATCAATTTATGCTATTGATTTATCCACTACTGAATTGAAATGGCAAACAAATCTAACTGATAGAATTCAGAGCGCTTCTCTTATTGTTAGTGGAGGTGTGTTATATTCTATAGATCGTAGTGGCGTATTTTACGCAATTGACATTGAAGATGGAAGTATTCTTACTTCAATACCATTTAATTCAATTGGTTCTGCAGGCCCTTCTATTGGTGCAGATGCAAATGGTTCAATGATGATTGTATTTCCAATTGGAGGTGGAACACTTACAGGTAATAATCCTGGAATTCTTGTTTCTATGTCTGTTTCCGAATCATCTGATTCATCATATGATTATTTGTTGTTTGCAATTACATTGTTTTCATTGGTTTATGCTATAATAATTACTAGAAGAAGGCTTAGAAATTGACTCAAAAAATAATTATATATGGGACCATTGAAACTTGGGAATTCAACTCTTGGATAAATGGTTTCAATAAAATCCATCCCGACATAAAAATTGAATATTCACGTAAATACGTGTATGGAACTCCTCCACCAATGTCTAATCAAATCAAACAGGATTTGTCTGAAACGGGTTCCTCGGCAGATATAATTCTTAGTGCAATATCACCTCACCTACAAATGTTAAATCAAGATCTATTTCAAGTATATGATTCTAAAGAAAGACGTAATATTTCTAAATCTTTTAAAGATTCTGAAGGACTGTGGACATCTGTTGTCCTTTTGCCTACTATACAAATCTATAACAGCGATTTGATTGATAAGCATGACATTCCTACTAGTTCTGAAAATCTACTTGAAAATAGATGGAAAAACCGTATTTCTATACATGATGTTTCTCTCGGCACATTTGGAAGTAATTGGTTATCATCTCTTCGACCTAGTATAATTAATAGAAACTGGGATACGTTTGTAAATCTACTTTCTAAACAAAACCTGCAACTCTGGCCTTTATTCAGACACGTTCTGGGAAGTGTTAGTCTGGGAAAAAGTGACATTGGTTTAACTGTAATGCTTTATGAATATCTCCGTGCAAAAGACAAGAATTTACCTGTTAATCGACTTGTACTTTCCGATATTCCTGTATCTGTTTCAGCCACTGCAGCTTCTATACTAAAAACTTCCAATAATTTAGAATCTGCCAAACTATTCATTGACTATATTCTTTCTAAAGATGGACAGAATATGATTGGGAACAACTACATAAGAGTTCCAGCATATATAGATTCCAATTCTCAGTATTCACTTTCGAAATTATTACCTAATGAAAAATATTCAATTTTTCCATCGTCGAATGTAATATTAAATACTAACAAAGATAGAAAATTATTCCAAAAGTTGTTTAAAAATCAAATAACTCAATCTGAAGCATTTAACACGAATGTTGATAAAGTTTTAAAATAATTTATTCAATTAAACGAGAGTTATATGGAACATAAGAACTACCAAGAACAGTTTTTTTTATATTAGTATTAATTATTTGTTTCATTTTATTGTTAATTTCAAATCCCAGATAATGACGATATGAAGATTTAGAAACAACAGCGGTAGTTCCATTACCAACAAATGGATCAAAAACTAAATCACCGGGTTTTGTTGTAAAATCAATACATTTCATTACTAATTCATTTGGAAGTTTAGTACCGTTTTTTAATTCATTCGGAGAGTATTTACGATTAATTTCCCAAACATCAAGAGGATAATTTGTAATTTTATTAAAAAAATAATTTTTAGATTTAGTCAAAAATAACAAATGATAATGACTACTAACAAATTTTCTTCTAGTATAAACACCAAATTGATATTTCCAAATAATATGATTAATTAAATTAAGATTTGTGTTTGAAATAGCATTTAAAACAGAATTTAAATTACTCCAACCACTAAATATCCAAACAGATCCATCGTCTTTAAGAATTCGAGAAAGATTACTAATCCACGACTGAGAAAAAATGCCATAATCCCCATCTATATCAACATAACCTTCTTGAACATTTGTAGATTTTCTATTATAAAGTGATTCTTTACCTGAAAAAGAGATACCAAATGGTGGATCTGCAATAATGCAATTAACAGAATTATCAGGAATAATATTTACAGAATTAAGAAAATCATTATAATAAATTTTGTCAATTTGAAAAGAAAAAGAAGAATTATTAAACATATCTAATGCTTCTTGATTAGACCAATCATAAGTTGGTTTAAAATTATTAGATTTCTTAATCATGCATTAAACCCATCCCAACCTTTTCGTTTTAAAATTTTATCATTATAATAAACAACAGGCGAACCTGATTTAACTTTACCAAGTTTTTTATAAATAATATTATCTTTGTTTAAAATAGTTTCAAGTTTTTTCGACTTATCGGGACTAACAGTAAAAATAATATTATATTCCTCACCAGAATATAAAATTAAATCGTTAATACAAAAATTATATTTTGACGAAAAATCTTTCAACTCATTAGAAAATGTAAAACGATCAACATGAATTGAGACATTTGATAACTCGGCAATTTTATATAGAGAAAAACATAAACCATCACTTGAATCAATACTTGAATTAATTAATTTTTTTTTCACTAATTTAACAAAAATATTTAAATTAACATCAGGATTTTGAATTGATTTAATTGCATGCTTTTCAAATTCATTACTTGGTTTTTTTTCATTTAATAATAAAAACAAACCAGCGCCAGTAAAACCAAATTCACCCAATGCATACACAATATCTCCAATTTCTGCATTTTTACGACTAGGAATATCATAATCTAAAGAACCAATCATAGTACAATCAATAATTAGTTCCATACTTGAATTAGTATCTCCACCAATAAGAATAATGTCAAATTCATTCAAACCTGCTTCAATACCTGCAACAATATTTTTTATTTTTTCAATAGAATATTCTTTAGGTATGCCAATTGAAATAATACAATATTTTGGATCAATACCTTTAGAGGCAAAATCACTAACAGTCATAATAATAGATTTTCGCGATGCTTGTTTCAAACTCATACCTGTAGGAACATCAGTAGATTCCACCAACATATCAGAACTAATAACTAAATTTGGATTACTCAAAGAAATTTGAGAAACATCGTCGTCAAGTAACACTGATTTATTAGCAGGAATTAGTCTATTAAATAAATCAATAATTATTTCTTCACTTACGTCATTTTTCATTTTATATATTAATTATATTACATCATAACACAGAAAAACATTATTAGAGACAACAATTTATTACGAATTAATGGAAAAATATCGAGGTCCAAAAGAACAACATGTAAGAATGGAAAGAAGGTATTTTATTCAATTATTTCTTGGATTATTCTTAATTTTATCAGCAATGCCTTTAGAAACAATAAGAAATACTATGGCAGAAACAGAAATTGAACAACCTCTAGGCCCGGGAGGGAATGTAGAACCTCCTGAAAGAATAAGAACAAACACAAGTCCAGTTTTAGCTTATGTAGTAATTACTGGTGGAACGATAATAAATATCAGGGGTATGAAAAAATATCGAAGTGATTATGCAGAAATAAAAGAACAATATCAAAGACCAGAAATTGCATTTCTATTAATTGGAATAATATTCACAACATTATCAATACTTATTTCAACTTTAAGAATTATCTAACAATTAATTAATAATGATATTATAATAATTTATTTTTTGAATGTTTTTCGAAGAAATCCCAAACAATTGAAATTTCAGCTCCATAATCAGTTGATTGAGGAAGATGGTCTCCAAATTGTCCATGTCCTGCATTTAATAGCACATACAATTTCACTTCACTAGAATCATTACAATCACCATATGTGGAAATTACAACACCTGGAATAAGAAACTCATCAATATGTGGTTTAGCAGTACACTGATTATGGTCAATCCATAGATCTACAGCAAAATCAACAGAATGAAAATGAAGTTTCTCATCAGCATAACCACCGACAGGTCCTCCATAATAAGGAACTGATCTATCCATGAAACCATGCATATGTAAAATCGATACACCTCGGTCATAATCAATAAGTGGTCTACCTTCCACACATCGTTGAAAATCATATGATGAAGATTCACAATCAAAATAATTACCCATAATTAATGCAAATGCGGCAAAGTCATTCGGTCTTGATGCAATTTGTTCGTAAAGAAAAATCGCACCTGCAGACACTCCAAATGCATAAAGTTTGTTTTCATTAATTCTCGTATTATCTCTCATCCAATCAAGAATTTTCAAAGTAAATCCATAATCATCAGCAAAACTACCACCTTGATCAGAATTAATCAATCCAGCATTCCAAGTATTATTTATTCCATCAGGATAAACTCCAATAATATTTTCGCCATTTACAAGATTTTCCATAGTAGTTGTTCCTCCAGTACTTCCAAGAAAATGAAAATAAAATAGAACAGGATAATTCTGATCAGGAGAATAGGAAGAAGGAGTTTCTACCCAGAAAGTACGATTAAGACCATCATGTTCAATAATTATCTGATTTCTTCCAGGTACTAGAGATCCATTATCATATGAAGGGCCAAAATAAAAAATAGAGGAATCACGAAAAGAGTATAAAAGAAGAGAAAATACAATTATCAATAACAATATATTTTTTCGAGATATATTTTTTCGAGATTTCAAAACAATCATCATCTAAATTTATAATGCTTTTTTACATTTTTAAGAATCTTCCAAGTGCATTTCATACCTTTTGGAAATGTAACAAGATCATATTGAGATAGTTCTACAGGAGACTGATTTTCTGGAGTAACAATAACTTTGCCTTCAATAAAATAACATATTTCTTCAACGTCGTATTCCCAAGGGAATTCAGAAATTTCTTTTGTCCAGATTGGCCAATTATAGACTCCCATTAATTTTAATTCAGATTCTTCGGGAGAATTTTCAATTGAAATTTCCATAATAATAAATCAATCAACTTATAGATAATTATTTCCATAAGGATAACAAAAATAATTATTTATATCAATTTAAATAGAAATAATTGATTTTAATGAATATTGTGAAAGATAATACAAAAATAATTTCTTATTCTTCTTTAATTATTAGCAGTATTACGTTAATATTATTATTATATACAGTTATTATTAACCCTGCAATTTTTCAAGGACCAGAAGGACAACCTGGAATGCCAGGACCAGATGGACAACTTGGAATGCCAGGACCAGAAGGACAACCTGGAATGCCAGGACCAGAAGGACAACCTGGAATGCCAGGACCAGAAGGACAAAAAGGATTTTCCCCAAGTTATTATGCACAAAAAGTTTATGAAGAAAGTAAAGCAGGAGTAGTATCTATCAAGGTATATGATTCAAATGAATTAGAACAACAAACAGGAATAGGTTCTGGGTTCATTTATAATGAATTAGGACATATAATAACAAATAACCATGTAATACAAGGTGGATACGGTTTTGTTGTAGTATACTTTGATGGATCAATGAGTGAAGCAGAAGTAATAGGTAAAGATAGTTTAGGAGATTTAGCTGTATTAAAAACAGATTTACCAGATTCTGTCAAAAAATTAGAATTAGAAAGTAAAATATCAATAGGTGAACAAGTATTTGCAATAGGCAGCCCTGTAGGACTTGTAGGATCAATAACAGCAGGAGTAATTAGTCAAACAAATCGAACAGGCTTATCAATATTACCAATGATACAAACAGATGCGTCAATAAATCCAGGAAATTCAGGAGGTCCATTAATAAATTCAGAAGGTAAAGTTGTAGGAATTAATTCAATGGGATATAGAGGAGGAGAATTTGAAGCATTAGGATTTGCCATACCATCAAGTATAGCAAAAAGAATAATTCCAAATTTGATAGAAGAAGGAGAACATAAACATCCATTTATTGGAATTTCAGCTTCATTTTTAGATCCAATACAAATCAGAGGAAAATCAGTACCTAAAGAAATAACTTCAGGCCTAGAAATACAAAATATTCGTCCAAATTCTGCAGCAGAGAGATATGGATTAGAAAAGGACGATATAATAATATCAATGGGAGGATATTCACTAAGAGCACAACACGATATATCATATGTTTTACATCATTTCTTTACACCGGATGAAAATATATCAATAGAACTGGTAAGAAATGGAGAAATAATGAATATCGAATTAGTTCTAGGAACAAGACCGATAAACTAAGAAATAATATCATAATTATATACAAAAGTTATTTCATAGCATGTAATAGTTTTAATGAGCAATATTGTCCGAATTAAGTGGATATAAAGATAATTCATTAAAACTACTCACGGATGCCGGAATACAGATTGGCGATTTTATTAAAATCGATACAAAAACAACAAAATATTCTGGAAATCTTCTTCCAAGATATGAATATTCAAATGTAAATTATATCGTAATTAAATTAACTAACGGATACAATATAGGAATAGATTCTAAGAAAATAACCAATATAATAAAAGTAAAAAGCGGCGAAAAGCCAAAATTCATACCTCCGCCAAAGCCAAATGTAAAAGAATCACTGCCTAAAATAGCCATATTAGGAACAGGAGGAACAATTGCGTCAAGAATTGATTATAAAACAGGTGCAGTAAATCCTGCATTTTCAGCTGAAGAATTATATTCAATAATACCTGAATTATCATCTTATGCAAATATTAACACGCAATTAATTTCCAATATTGCAAGTGAACAAATGAATCCAGAAGATTGGAAAAATATTGCAGAAAAAGTAATAGAAAAGATCGAAGAAGGAAATAAAGGAATTATTATTGGCCACGGAACAGATACAATGGCATATAGTTCAGCAGCATTAAGTTTTGCATTAAATAATTGTCCAATACCAATAGTACTAACAGGGGCACAAAGATCAACAGATAGGCCTTCATCTGACGCCTCATTAAATATGATTTCATCTGTAATTTTTGCTTCTAAAAAAATGCTGAATGGTGTATATTTAGCAATGCATTCAAGTATTGAAGATAACATAGTTTCTATTCATTCAGGTGTAAGAGTAAGAAAAAACCATACTTCAAAACGAGATGCATTTCAATCAATAGGAATTGAGCCAATAGCAACTGTAAATCAAGATAAAGTAACAATTAGTTTAGAATTATCAAAAAATAATGAAAAATTTGAACCAAAAATTAATTTTAATGAAAATGTTTCACTACTTAAATTCCATCCAGGCTTCAATTCAAAAATTATAGACATGATCGTAAATTCAGGAGCAAAAGGCATAATATTAGAAGGAACAGGATTAGGGCATGTAAATTCACGATGTAATAAATCGATTAAAAATGCTATAGATAAAGGAATGTTTGTAGGAATGACTTCTCAATGTTTGCAGGGAAGAATAAAAATGACAGTTTATTCAGCAGGAAGAGATTTGTTAGAGATTGGAGTTACTCCACTAGAAGATATGATTCCAGAAACAGCATTAGTAAAATTAATGTGGGCATATGGAAATTACCAAGATGATGAGATTAAAGAAATAATGTTAAAAAACATAACAGGAGAATATACAGAAAGATCAAAATTAGGCAGATAGTCTATATGAATAAAAATGAATATGAACTAAAAGTAGGATTGGAAATACATCAACAACTTGCAAGTTCAACGAAATTATTTTGTAAATGTAACGGATTCGATAAATTAGAAGACGAAATATATTTTAAGAGAGTTCTACGACCAACGCAGAGTGAATTAGGTAAAACAGATCCTGCAGCACTATTTGAATCAAAAAAATCAAAACAAATGAATTATATTGCAAACACAAATACAAGTTGTCTTGTTGAGGCTGATGAAGAACCACCTCATGAAATAAGCAAAGAAGCATTAGATATAGCTCTAACAATATCCTATTTGTTAAATGCAGAACCAGTAGATGAAATACACGTAATGAGAAAATTAGTCATAGATGGATCAAATACCACAGGATTTCAAAGAACAGTAATTATATCAACAGGAGGAGAGTTACAAGTTGATAATCTAAAAATACCTGTACTTTCAATAAGCCTCGAAGAAGATGCTTCTAGAATTATTAATAAAAATAAAGAACAATCAACATATTCACTCGACAGATTATCAATACCACTAATAGAAATCACACTTGCACCTGTAAAATTTAAAAAAGAAGAAACAGAAAAAATTGCTTTAACATTAGGAAGATTAATGAGAACGACGGGTAAAGTAGTAAGAGGTATTGGAACAATCAGACAAGATGTAAATATCTCAATAGATGGAGAAAATATTATTGAAGTAAAGGGAGTTCAGCAACTAGATATGTTGACAAATATAATTGAATTTGAAAATCATAGACAAATAAACTTACTAAAAATAAAAAAAACACTAATAGAAAGAGGTCTAGAAAAAAATAATTTTAGTGCAAATTCAATAGACATATCAAATATTTTTACAAATACTGATTCTAAATTATTAAAACAAACACTAATAAACAAAGGTAGAATCGTAGCAATAATAGCACCAAAATTTAAAAAATTAATCGGACAAGAAGAATATGAAGGAACAAGATTAGGCCGAGATATTTCATCTTTAGTAAAATTTTTCGGATATGGTGGAATATTTCATTCAGATGAATTACCCAATTACGGAATAACAATAGATGAAATAAATGAAATTAAAAATAAATTAAAAAATGATCAGGATGATGCGTTCATAATACTCGCAGGAGATAATGAAAATATCGATAATGCAATAAAGAGCATTCAAAATAGGCTATTTCAATGCATTATAGGAATACCTGCAGAAACAAGAACTCCAACAGAAGATGGAAAAACTAATTTCATGAGACCAAGACCAGGATCTGCAAGAATGTATCCAGAAACTGATATAATTCCAGTGAAAATAACAGATGACAAACGAAAAATAATTAAAAAATCATTACCTAAAACTTATGAAGAACAAATTAGCAATTATAAAAATAATATTGGATTAAATGATAAATTATCAGTGCAAATATTTGATTCAAAATATAAAATATTATTTGAAAACCTAATACAGCAAATACATCTACCTGCAAATTTTATTGCTGCACAATTGACAGAAACATTAATCAATTTAAGTAGGAAGAACATAGATGTAAATAAAATTACAGATGAAGAATTAGAAAAAATATTTAAAGAAATAGAAAAAGGAGAACTTGCTAAAGAATCATTTGAGAAAATAATTGAAGACATTTGTAAAAATGAAAATAACATCGATAACATAATTAATGAAATGAAAACGAATAAATTAAGTGAAGAAGATGTCGAGAATATAATACTAGAAATAATAGACATGAAAAAACAAATTATCAAACAAAAAGGAATTGATTCTTTCAGTATGCTTATGGGTGAAACTATGAAACAACTACGTGGAAAGATAGATGGAAAAATAATAAGTAATAAAATTAAAGAATTATTAGAAAAAGAAATCAATAAAAACTAATTACTGAGGTTCTATAGTTGAAGGAGGTTTACTAGATATAGTATAAGTAACCCAACTCACATTATCAACTTCATTTGTAATTCGCCTACTAATATTATCCAATATATCATAAGGCAATCTAACCCAATCAGCAGTCATAGCGTCATTGGACTCGACAATTCTTACAGTAACAATATAGCCAATCTTACGATTGTCGCCTAAAACACCAACAGCTTTATCATCTCCTACAATAGCAAAAGCCTGCCAAACTTTATCATAATAACCTGATTTTTGTAATTCTTCTTCAACTATAGAGCTAGAATGTCTACAAATAGAGAGTTTTTCTTTATTAAATTTCCCAATAATACGAACAGCAAGTCCTGGACCAGGAAATGGATGACGTTTAAGAATATCATCGGGCAAATCAATTAATTTAGCAACATGACGCACTTCATCTTTATATAATTCTCGAAGCGGTTCAATTAACTGAAAATCAAGATTTTCTGGCAAACCGCCAACATTATGATGAGTCTTAATAGTAGCAGCAGGTCCACTAGTAGATGCACTTTCAATAACATCAGGATATAAAGTTCCTTGAGCTAACCACTTAAAAGAACCATTTTGATTACTGATTTCTTCAAATACTTTAATAAATTCTCGACCGATAAGTTTTCTACGTATTTCAGGATCTGTAACATCTGAAAGCAAATTAAGAAATCTATCAGATTCATTATAAAAAATAATTTTAATCTTCAATTTATCAAATATTTTTAGTACTTGATTAGCTTCATTCTTACGTAATAAACCATGATCAACAAATACACAAGTCAATCTATCTCCAATAGCTTTATGAAGTAATAAGGCAACAGTTGAAGAATCTACACCTCCACTCAATGCACAAAGAACAGAATCATTTCCAACTTTAGATTTTATTTTATTTATAGACGATTCAACAAATGAATCCATAGTCCATAAACCTTTACAACCACATATTTCATAAATAAAATTCTTTAAAATTTTTGTTCCGTCTAAAGTATGAGTGACTTCAGGATGGAATTGTACGCCATATAAATTATTTGAACAAATGGCAGCATAAGGAGAGTTATCAGTAGAAGCAATTGATTTGAAATTATCAGGAAGTATTTTAGTAGCATCTCCATGACTCATCCAAACATCAGTAGTTGAATCAATTCCATAAAATAATTTTTGGTCAGATAATATGGATAAAGTCGCTTTACCATATTCTCTTTTATTAGTTCTATTAATTGATCCTCCCATGGCATCAACAATTATTTGTAATCCGTAACAAATCCCAAGAATTGGTATATTTAAATCAAATATTTTAGAATCAGGTTTAGGAGAATTATCATCATAAACACTACTTGGACCTCCTGTAAGAATTATACCAGATGGATTTAATAATTCAATTTCGTGTGATGGAGTATCATATGGTAATAATTCAGCATAAACTGATAAATCTCTAATACGCCGAGTTATTAAATGAGAATATTGACCTCCAAAATCTAAAACTACGATATTTTCTCTATTCATTATTATCACATTGATGATGGTTTTCACTATTAAGAACGTAAGCACCCCATCGATCGTCAATTTTACGCATTTCTATTTCTACTTGACAGACATTACAAGATTTTTTATACGAATTATTCGATGTTTGAGGAATTGATGTATTTTGAGATGTACTGTCAGGATTTAATGATTTAATAGATTGCGCAGGTTGAAAACTAGATAATTTAAGAATATTATTAATGACCGATAATGTCTCTTGTAAATTCGTTAATTCAGTTTCTAAATCGTTAATTTTTTTCTCCAGCCATTCTTTCTTATCTGCAGCTTTCTTTAAATTATCTTCAGAATAACTCATACAACATAATATGCTAAAAAGAAACGTATAAGCATTATAATTGTCAAATATTTCATTTACTTAGAATTACAAGAGATTCAAATAATGATTATAAATAGTTAATAATTTCGGATGTCATTTCAGAAGTTTTGGAATTACCACCAAGATCATATGTAACTGATTTGCCTTCGGAAATTACACGTTCAGTTGCTTCAAAGATCTCATTACGAGATTTAACATCTCCTAAATATTGAAGCATCCACGCAGCAGATAGTATCGTTGCAGTAGGATTTATTTTATTTTTGCCTTTATATTTAGGAGCACTTCCATGAGCAGGTTCAAACATTGCATAATTATCTCCAATATTTGCAGAATAAACATTTCCAATACTACCAATTAAAGCAGATGCTTCTTCAGAAATAATATCCATAAATAAATTTGTACTCAATAAGACTTTATTATGAAATCTTTCAGGATTTTTATATAGTTGCTGAGCCATATTATCAATAAAATAATCTTCTATTTCAATATCAGGATACATTTTAGAAATTTTATTTACCTCATCAAGAAAAATAGCGTCAGTTTCGCGAAGAATATTTGCTTTATGAATCGGAACAACTGTTTTCCAATTTCTATTTTTTGCAGATTCAAAAGCAAATTTTGCTATTCTAGTGCATGAAGATCTAGTTATTTTTCTAATAGTTATAGCAGTATCTTTATCAATTTGAAATCCAAGTCCACTATACATACCTTCAGTTCCTTCACGTATACAAAGCATTTCGATAGATTTGGATTCATCAACAGAAAGGCTTTTTATTGGTCTAACATTTGCGTAAAGATCAAATTTTTGTCGAAGTGTAACAGCAACACTACGAGGAGCACCTGGAACAGTAGGAGTAATAGTTGGTCCTTTAAGGCATGCGTCACTATTTTCCAATAATTCAAATGTATGTTGAGGAATCAAACTAGGTCCTTTGTTTTTTTCCCAAGATTCAAATCCAGCTTCACATTGAATAAATTCTATTCCAGTCGGATTAACTGCTTCAAGAATTTTCATTGTGCAAGAAATTAATTCTGGACCAGTGCCATCTCCATTAATTATTATAGCTTTCTTTGTCAAACATTAAATAGCTAATATAGATAAAATAAAAGTGTTAGCCACATTAATATTTTCTAGAAGCAGGCTCTAAGTCATTTATTACAACTTTTTCTATTGAAATATTAGGTCCATTAATAGATTTATTAATCAATATATGTTTGAGCCACCTATCATCATCACGTAAAGGAAAATCAAGTCGATAATGAGAACCACGGCTCTCTTCTCGTGTTAAAGAAGAAACGGCAATAATTTCAGAAATATCAAGCATATTAAGTAATTCAAAATAATTACAAATATCAATATTTGAAATTTTATAAATAGACGAGTCGTCAAATTTGTGTTTTAAAGATTGAATAGTATTTATAGCTTCATTCAAAGATTGTTCATCCCTACAAATACCAACATTAGATGTCATTAATGTCCGAAGTTTATTAGAAATAGAATCTATATTTGGAGATTTATTACTCTCGAGTAAATTTTTTACAAGTAAAGAATAAGAGGAAAACATATCAAAAATAAATGAATTATTTGTAGCGTTATAGTTACTAGCACGATTACCTGCAATTTTTCCAAAAACTAAACATTCAATTAAAGAATTTCCTCCTAATCGATTAGCACCATGTACACTTGAACAAGAACATTCACCAGCAGCATAAAGTCCATCAATAGAAGTTTGACAATCAATATTAATCATAATCCCACCCATCATATAATGCTGTGCAGGAATAACCTTCAAAGGTGAATTACAAATATCAATATTAGATGAAGATAGAGCTAACTTTTTTACGTCAGATAATTTTTCATCAATAACATCGGTATCGATATCAAGAAAAGATAATTCAACATAATCACCATATTGATTGTCGTAAAAACCAAATCCATTATTTATTTCATTAATAATCGATCTAGTTACAATATCTCTCGGCGCTAATTCAAAATTATCTGGTGCATATTTTTTCATGAATCTTTCTCCTCTATTATTAAATAATTTAGCGCCAACAGAACGAGATCGTTCAGTAACAAGAACATTTGAACCAAGAATAGACGTGGGATGGAATTGTATAAATTCCATATCTTTTAATAATGCACCGGCCCTATATGCAAATGCAAAACCATCTCCAGTGCATACATTTGAATTAGTAGTATTTCTATATAGAAAACCAGCAGGACCAGTAGCTAATATCGTAGCATGAGAACGAAATTCACATAACTCAAAAGTATTAGTATTCAAAGCAATTACGCCAAAACATCTATTATCCTTAACAATTAAATCAAGAACTTGCCAATTTTCTAATACTGAAACATTGCTATTATCAATGGCTTTTGATAGTTTGTTCATTATAACTAAACCAATTTCATTAGAAGAGTTTAATGATCTAGCAAATTTAGCACCACCAAGTTTGGCAGATACAAATAAATCATCATTTTTATCAAAATTTACACCAATTTGTTCAAGAAAAAATATTTCATCATTAGAACCATCTACTAATTTATGCACTGCATCCTGATCTGCAAGATAATCAGAACCTTTTATTGTATCGACAAAATGATCAAAATTTGAGTCAGTAGTACTAAAAGCAGAATTTATACCACCAGTAGCAGCAATTGAATGAGAATCCATAACAGGTAATTTAGATAATATTGTTACCTTGTCAGAATGTAATATAGCTTCCAATGCTGCACGTTGACCAGCAATACCAGAACCAATAATCAATACATCTACAAGTTTATCCAAACGATTATTGACAATAAATTAAAGTAGTTAAGTTTATTCATCTGGAAAATATTATCAAGTTTATGAAAAATAATAATGAAATAGAAATTAAAGATAAAAAATGGAAAATAATAGCAAACATTGATTCAAAAGAAGTAATATTAACTTTATACGATAATAATAACAAGGAGGTTGTAAAGAAAATCAATAATTCAGAATTTACTACAAATAATGCACATGCAATAGGAAGAAACTTAGAACAAGAATACAATAAAAAGAACAATGTAATAATAGAGCCGCAAGATATAAGCAGAATTATAGGATTAGTGGATAATATTATTAAAAAAGAAAAAGACTAGTAATTTAATCAAAAGGTGAAATATATGAAATATAAATTATCAGTAATACCCGGAGATGGGATTGGTCCAGAAATTACCAAATGCGGTATTCAAATTATAGAATGCATAAATAACAAACTCAATATTGAATTTGAAATATATAAAATAAAAGCAGGAGACAAGGCATTAAAAGAAGAAGGAATCGCACTATCAGAACAAACAATTAGAGATATAAAAAATACCGACGCATGTATAAAAGCTCCAGTAGGCGAAACCGCAATGGACGTTATAGTAAAAATAAGACAATTATTTGATCTTTATGCAAATCTAAGACCAGCAAAATCATTTCCTACAGTAAAAAGCTTGCAAGATGATATAGATATCTTAATTGTAAGAGAGAACACAGAAGATCTTTACAAAGGACAAGAATTTAAAATAGACGATAAAGCAATTGCTTTAAGAACTATAAGTGAAAAAGCATCAACAAGAATTGCAGAATATGCATTTAATTGTGCAAAAAATCGAAGAAAGAAAGTTACATCAGTGCATAAAGCAAATGTATTAAAAATAACTGATGGATTATTTGCCAATTGCGTAAAAAATGTTTCAAAACATTACAAAAATATTGATTATTCAGAATTATATGTAGATGCATGTGCAATGAATTTAATTAGAAATCCAAAAGAATTCGATGTAATAGTTACAACAAATATGTTTGGCGATATATTATCGGACGAAGCTGCACAAGTTGTTGGAGGATTAGGATTAGCCCCATCAGCAAATATCGGAGAAAAATTTGCATTATTTGAACCTGTTCATGGTGCAGCGCCAGATATAGCAGGAAAAAATATAGCTAATCCAATAGCAATGATACTATCAATAAAAATGATGATGAATTGGTTCTATGATTATAAAAATGACAATGAATGTAAAATTGCATCGGAAATTATACACAAAGCAGTAGTATCAAGCTTAGAGAACAATGTAAAAACGATAGAATTAGGTGGAAATTCTAGTACAGAAAAAATTGGAAACTATATTGAAAATTTTATAAGAAATTATAAACTATAAACTGCTTTTTTACCCTTTTTTTTAGGAATAATATCAATTTTAGAATTTTTAAAATTAAATTTTAATTGTTTCCCACCATAAATACGATCTAAAATAATTGCCAATGCTGCAACTTCAGAATGAGGTTGATTTGAAATTGCTATATTAATATCTGTAAAATCAAATAATTCAGATGGGATTTTTTCTGATCCAATTACAATTAAAATATTATTAGTCTTAAATTTTTTACGGAGTTGACTTTCCAAATTTGGAATATTTTCTCCATACATTGTACAAAGTATCACAAAATAATTTTCTTTTTTATATTTTTTTAACAATGGACGCCATTTACTAACATAACGAAGAGTAAATTCACCACCCCAAGAATTATTAATTTTATTTATTGTTGATATTAATTTATCGTCCTCATTTCCACAATAATACATCTCTGAGGCACCAAAAGCTCTAGCAACTAAAGCACAATGTGTGGTCATACGATAATCTCTATGAATTCTGTGTCCTAGCCTTAAAATTGTTATTTTCAATGAGTAAATTATTTATAATTATTCGTTATAAATCATTATAGTTTGAAGAATGATTATTTTATAAATAAGATACATATGACGTTGGATTATTTGTTTGGAAATAATACAAATCAACTATTCAATAATAAAGAAATCAAATACAAATTATCTCATAATACAAATAGATTAAGATTCATTTTTGTAGATGATGAATTATTTGCGTCAGTAAGAGCAAATGGCACGTATGCATTAACAATAAATGCAGCAAAAATATTACTCGAACATCCAAATTATATGATAAATTCAGTAGTAATAATGGATGATATTGGAGAATTTATCAAAGAAAATGGATCAGTATTTAGCAAACATGTTATTGATGCAGGAAATAACATCTTTCCAAGATCTGAAGCAATAATAATCAATTCAAAAAAAGAATTAATTGGAGTTGGAAAGGCATTAACAACAGCATTAATAATGAAATCATCTAATAAAGGAGCTGCAATAAAAGTCAGACATGTATAATAATGAAAAAACTTATGAGATTGAAAATGTGAATTAGAATATGGGATTTAAACTAGACAACAGACAAAGTAGAAGAATGCTTGAAAAAATGGGTTTGAATTTAGAGGAAATGCCGGAAGTTAGCGAAGTAGTAATTAAAACAAAAGAAAAAGATATTATTATAAAATCTCCTCAAGTATCAAAATTAAAGAGTAAAGGAATAGATATGTATCAAATTATGGGAAATGATATAGAAGAAGTAATTAAAGAAGATAGTAAAATTAGTGAGGAAGACGTATTATTAGTTTCACAACAAGCAAATGTCAGCCTAGAAATAGCAAAAAATTCACTTGAAGAAAGTAATGGCGATTTAGCTCAAGCAATATTAAAATTAAAATAAGATTAAATAGTATGAATTAAGGAGTTTTTTATAATGAAAGATCAAAAATCTGAAGTCGAAAATGTTATAAAATCATTAATAGATTTTGAAAAGCATCTAGATGAAATTAAAGAAATATCAATTGAAAGAAAAGAAAATTTAATTAAAATGACAGAAACTGAAGTAGAAAAAATCAAAAATGAAATATTACAAAATGCAAACAAAGACAAAGAAAAAAATGTCTCTCAAAATATTAAAAACGATGAAAGCAAGGCAAAAGAAATTATCAAGAAAGGCGAACAAGATAGAGAAAAATTACAAAAAAAGATCGATACAAAATTTAATTCTGCAGTAAAAGATGTAAAAAAGAAGATTATAGGTGTATAAGATAAATTATGAATACGATTTTAGAAGATAATGCATATTCTGCTGCAAAATCTTATGCATTAAGAGGCACTATATTAGATCAATCAACAATAACTGCGTTAACTGAATCACTAGATATAGATGAACTAATAACTAAATTAAAAGCGACAGCGTATAATAATTCTGTATCAAAAATCAAGGAACCATATACTGCAAAGAAAATTGAACATTCGTGCAATGAGCATGTATCAGATGTTCACTATAAATTGATGAAAATCTCACCAGGAAGTGAATTGCTGTCAATTTACTATCTAAAATACATTGCAAGAAATTTAAAAATAATTCTTAAGGGAAAAGCATTGGGAAAATCTGATGAAGAATTAAGAGAGTATGTAGATCTATACTCCGAAGAACTGATAGGAAGAAGAGACATTGTCATAAAGGCTTTGACTGCAGGCGATCTTCAGGAAGCAGTAAATTCTCTATCAGGAAGTGAATTCAGCAAAGACATAAACGATGCAGTAAGAATTTACAAAGAAAATCCCACCATAGACATATTTGATGCCTACATAGATAAAGCATATTTCACTCAACTGTCAGAAATATTCCAAGAATTAGATAAAACAAGTCTTCCATTTACCGAATCAGTTGGTTCAAAGTTACGGCCAGTAATTTCTCACTACATTGATGCATACAATATACTCGCAGTGTTAAGATCAAAATTATGGAAATTTGAAAATGATCAGATAAAAGCTCTAATAATTGAACCTACATTCGACATATCCACAATAAAATTAAAGAAAATGATAATGGCAGAAAACGTTGAAGCCGCAATAAGAGTACTTGAAACAACATCATACAATAAACTCATACCAACGTCTTTTACAAATGATGCCGACAACATATCAGTATTAGAAAGTAACATAAAAAAGCACGAATACAAGAAATTCAACAGAGCGTTTGTCTGGGATGCGTTCGCAGAATCAGTTTCTCTTGCGATAATCAGGATAAAGGAAATCGAAGCCTCAAACATCGGGGCAATTGCGTTCGGAATAGAAAATAAGATAGAAATAAAAACAATTCAAGAAAGTTTAGTAAGTTA
>JACAFT010000015.1:0-23563 GCA_013378375.1 Nitrososphaerota archaeon | reverse complement strand
AATAAAGATAAAACAAAAATTGTTCAAAATTCAATATCTATAAGATTAGAATCAAGCTACTCTGGACTAGCAGTACTGACTCTCATAATTGGATTATTAGTATTTTATATTGGACTGTCATCAGAAACAAAAATCAAGCAAAAAAAGATTATTAAAAAGACAAACAACGTTAGGAATAAATGAACAACAGATGAAGACTATTGGCAAAGGAACTTGGATTGATAAATTAACAAATGATATAATTGAAAGAGAATTAAAACTATCAAGGAATATAAATAAAATCAATGTAGAAAGTGGGCTTGGCGCATCAGGAATTCCTCATATTGGAAGTTTAGGCGATGCAGTGAGAGCATACGGAGTAAAAATGGCATTAGAAGACAGAGGACATGATTCAGAACTAATAGCATATTCAGATGACATGGATGGATTAAGAAAGATTCCAGAAGGATTTCCAGAAACATTAAGAGATGAATTAGGTAAACCTGTATCATCGATAGAAGATCCGTTTGGATGTCATTCCTCATATGGGGAACATATGAGTTCATTATTACTAGATGGTTTAGATAAACTCAACATAGAATATACATTTAAAAGTGCAACAAAAATTTACCAAGAAGGTACATTAAGCGAACAAACAAGTACGATATTAAAAAATTCAGAAATAATAGGTAAAAAGATTGCAGAAATAACTGGACAAACAAAGTTCGAGAAATTATTGCCGTATTACCCAGTATGTGATAGCTGTAAAAAGATATACGTAACTGTGCCGACAGAATTTGACCAAGAGAAAGACATCATTTATTATATCTGTAAAGATGTCGAAATAGGAGGAAATTTAATCAAAGGATGTAAACATGAAGGGAAAACAAGTTTATCAGATGGGAAGGGAAAATTAGGCTGGAAAGTTGAGTTTGCTGCTAGATGGTCTGCATTGGATATAAGATTCGAGGCATATGGAAAAGATATAGAGGATTCTGTCAAAATAAATGATTGGATATCTGGAAATGTTCTAGATCATGCTCATCCATTTCATGTAAGATATGAAATGTTTTTAGACAAATCAGGTAAGAAGATTTCTAAATCGATTGGAAATGTTTTGACGCCACAGAAATGGCTTGAATATGGAACGCCTGCGTCATTGTTATTACTTATGTTTAAGAGAATAACAGGAGCTAGAACATTATCTGTTGAAGATATTCCGACTTATATGGACGAAGTAGATGTAGTAGAGGATATTTATTTCAATAAAATTATGTCCGAAAATAAAGACAAAACTATTAGAATGAAGGGATTATATGAATATGTCAATCATTTAAACCCGCCAAAAAAAGAATCAATTCATCTCCCATATAGACTATTAGTAGAATTAGCTGAGATAGCACCTGAAGATAATTCTATTGAATATATATCAAAGAAACTGGTCGAATATCAATATGTGAAGGAAATTGATGATAACATATTACATAGAATTAAATTAGGAATAAACTGGGCTAGAGACTTTAAAGCTGATACGATGGGAAATGTGGATGTGTTAGACGAACATAAGAAACCATTATTAGAAATTGTTAAGTTATTGGAGAAAAACTCAGATCCTGATGTTATTCAAAATGAGATATTTGAGATAGCAAAATCAAATGACATGAAACCAAGGATGTTGTTTCAACTAATATACCAAATACTTCTAGGCAGTAATAAAGGCCCCCGACTGGGAAAATACATAATAGATGCCGATAAATCTAAAATAATTAAAAAAATTAAGTCAGTAATAGAGTAATGGTTTAATTTATGAGAAATTATAAGCAAAGTGATTAAACTTGGTAAGAGCGCAAAATTCTAGTAATGCATTAAATAACAGACTATCTGCACATGCAAATTATGCAAAATTTGAAATAAATGACTGGATAATTCCGAAATTAGAAATTAAAGAAGATGACCAAGTATTAGATATAGCATGTGGAAATGGAAAACAACTGATTCCAATAAGTGAAACGATTAATGAAAAGGGATCAATCATAGGATTAGACATATCAAAAGATCTTCTAAATGAAATTGAATCTAATGTAGAAAGAAATAATGTATTTTTAAAAAATGGAAGTATGGAAAACATAGGTAATGAATTTGAAAATGCTAAATTTGATTTAATTTTATGTTGTTTTGGTTTATATTATTCAAAAGATTATAAAAAAACAATTACAGACATATATGATAAATTAAAAGAAGGAGGTAGATGTTTCGTTTGTGGTCCAATCAAGAGAAATAATAAAGAATTAACCGATATACATGAAACTTTTGAAAAGCTTCCTGAAGAATATAATATGCATAATAATTTTATGGAGACAGAGGCCTTACCGTATTTTGAAACACTATTTGGAGAAGTAAAAACAGATATTTTTGAGAACCCAGTCACATTTCCTAGTAAAGATGAATTATTAAGATACTGGAAATCATATACATTGTTTGAAAAAGAAGAACAGAATAAATTTGAAAAAGCAATAGAAGACATATTCGCAAGAGAAAATAAGTTTATAACAAAAAAAGTGGTAATGGGAATATCAGCTAGGAAATGACAATAAATTACAAGAACAAAAAATTATTAGTTATTGCCCCTCATCCTGATGATGAAGTCCTTGGATGTGGAGGTTTAATTTCAAAGATTAAAGCAGGAGGCGGAAAAGTTCATGTTTTATGTTTTACAGTGGGAAATATCAAACAATATGGAGGAACTAGTAACTCCGAGAAAAGAATACTAGAAATGAAGAAAGTAATGAGATATCTGAAAGTAGATTCATTTGATTTAGCATGGGCAGGTGACGAATATCATCTTAAACTCGACAAAGTTCCACAAAAGGATTTAATAAACACTATTGAGAAGGGCGATGTTTCGTTATCAACGGTAAAGCCAGACATAATAGCAATTCCTTTCATAGGTTCGACAAATCAAGATCATGTTGCGGTTGCCAAGGCAAGTTTTACAGCATGTAGACCTGTTAAAAATAATGAGAAAGACATTACAAAAATAGTATTATCGTATGAACAACCTGAGACAAATTGGACTAGAAAAAGATTTCATCCTAATTTTTATGTTGATATATCAAAAGAATTGAAAAAGAAAATCAATGCATTATCTTTGTATTCATCTCAAGTAAGAAGTAAGAACCACCCCAGAACTCCAAGAGTAATTGAAAATATAGCAAAGCTTAGAGGTACCGAAATAGGTGTAAAATATGCCGAAGCATATGAATGTCATAGATTGATAATTTAATTAGAAAAGAATTTATTATGTATGAAGAAGTAGAGTAATAAAATGAAAATATTAGTTACTGGTTCTTCAGGTTTTTATGGCTCTCATTTAATTGATTTATTATTAAAGGAAACCGATGCAGAAATATATGGAATAGACAATCTACACAGATTAGAAGATTTTCCAGTAGATCCGTTTGAAATAATTGAAGATAAGGAGAAATTTAATGAGAGGTTTGTCAATTGGGAAATGGATTACAGAGACTTAAAAGCGGAAAAAATTGACAAAGTAGGAATTGACACAATAATTCATCTGGCAGCATTGGTATCAATTCCAGAATCAATGCAGAAACCGATGGAATATTTTGAATCAAATGAAATGGGAACATTTAGTCTCTGTCAAGAATTATTAAAAACTAAAAGTAAACCATTTTTAATTTATGCATCTTCACCAGAAGTATATGGCAATCCTGTATATACGCCAATGGATACTGATCATCCTTGTAATCCTAGAAGTTTCTATGCTGCGACGAAGTTGGCGGCAGAAAAACAATGCATGGTATTACATGAATGGTACAAATATCCAGTTTCAATAATTCGAAATTTCAATACGTATGGTGAAAATCAGAGTAATTCATACAGAGGATATGCAGCAGTAGTGCCAGAATTTGTAACTCGAGCTTTAAAAAATGAGAATATCAAGATTCATGGAAATGGAAAACAAACTAGAGATTTGATGTATGTAAAAGACGCCGTAGAAGCATACGTAAGAGTAATGAATAAGAGGGAAAAGACGCAAGGAGAGGTATTCAATATAGGAACAGGTATTCAAACAAGCGTATTAGATCTTGCAAAGAAGATTATTGACATATCAGGTTCTTCGTCTGAACTAGTTTATGAATCAGGAAGGGCGGCAGATCTAGAAAGATTAGAAGCTGACAGTAGTAAAACAGAAAAATTGTTAAAATGGAAACCCGAATATACCATCGATAAAGGTTTAGACATAACAATTTCATGGTTTAAGAAATTATTAGAATAAACAAATAACAGTAGTGGTAGATGTTATAAAGAATATCTGTAAATAATCTATAGTGAATAATAAAGTAACAATTCTAAACGACGCAGCTTGGGTAGGTTATGAATTAGCAAATGGACTTAGAGAGGTAAATATGGATGTTAAATATTTACCAAGAAATTATGCAGGTCCAAATGTAAATACAAATGCAATATACTCAGTGTATGGGAAAATCATAAATCCTTTTGTAAATGCGATTAAAGCAAAAGGAATAATACACGTGAATTATGCATTACAAGATGCATTTTTTGTACGATTAATTAGAAAAGAAATCAATGTATTACATTGTCATGGAACAGACTTATTTGGATTGTATGATGAAGAGTTTAAAAAAAATAGTAAAGACTTGACAAGATGGAGTAAAATTATTGAAGGAAATCTGAAATATGCAAATTCAGTGATTGTATCAACACCAGAAATGCTGAAATTAGCAAAAACAATTAGACAAGACGCAGAGTATTTACCTAATCCAATAGATACAACTAGATTTTGTCCAAAGATAAAACAAAATACGCAATTAAAAGCAATCGGATTTAATTCATGGTATGAAAGAGTACCCAAATATTTAATCGAACTTATGGAAAAGAATGGTATTCAAGTAGACATACATGACAGAAGGCCATTTTCATATCTAGAATTACATAAAAATTTGAAAGAGTATGACATCTATATTGATAGAATATTTACGAAAGGAGTATCGTCATATAGTAAAACATGTTTAGAAGCCATGGCCTGTGGACTAGTAACTATAGATTACAGACATAAAGACAATGTAAAGGAAAGAGTAATTGAATTGTTAGATGAAATTGAAAGAAAAAAGGAATCAAAAGAAAATAGACAATTCATAATTGACAATCATGATAGAAAAAAAGTAATTAAAAAATTATTAAGCATATACAGAAAACAAAGAGAATGATTATGAAAATAGCAATAGTTCATTATGATATATCTATGCAGACTGGAGCTCAAAGATTAGTGCTAGGAATGGGGAATTCATTGAAAAAATTAGGTCACAAAGTTGCTTATTTTACTGCTATTTACGATAAGGAAAAGGCGTTTGAAGAGTTTAGAACAGAAAATGTCATAGTTAGTAATGGAAAGCTAGATTATTTTGGAAGATTTAGAGCAATAACTGCATATCGAGAAAGTAAGAAAATGATGAAAGTGGGAATTGATAAATTTAAACCAGATTTGTTTGTGTTTAGTTCGAATTATTATTTGGCAGATAAATATAAACCGTCTATGATATATTGTCACCATCCAGAACAATTATTAGTTAAAAAAAATGATTTAATCAGAAGACTATTACATTTTCCAATAGATCAAGCAGAGAATAAAGGATTCAAAGAAACAGATTCAATATTATGTAATTCCGCTTTTACAAAAAGTGCGATTTATGAGAAGTTTAACAGAAATAGTACAATTATCTTTCCAGGAGTTGATATAAATAAATTCACACTGAATGAGACAGATAACAGTTATATTCTGACAGTCAATAGAATTGTTCCAAATAAGAATCTTATATTCTCAATAGAATTAATTAAAAAGATGAAGAAAAAAGACAACAAGATAAAATTAATCATTATCGGAGTAAAACAACCAGGATTTGAATGGCATTTAGATGAATTAAATGAGAGAATTAAAGAATTAGATTTAATCGATAATATAGAGATTCATACAAATGTAACAGATTCGGAATTAGTGGATTCATACAAGAATTGTAGTGTATTTTTATATACGCCCAAAGAAGAACACTTCGGAATTGCACCAATTGAAGCAATGGCATGCGGAAAACCTGTAATTGCATTCAATACAGGCGGGCCAAAAGAAACCATAATCAACGATACAACTGGATATTTGTTACAAGATGATTTAGATCAATGGGAGGATAAGATATTTGATCTGTTAGAGAATAATCAAAAGAGAATGAAAATGGGTATATCGGCAAGAAATAGAGCGGCAGAGGAATTTAGTTGGGATGCATTTATGAGAAAGATCAAAGAAAATTTAGGACAGATACAAATTAGTTAAACTAGATTTGAATCAATTTGTAAAGAACTATTAGGAAATACTACTGCATCAGCATCATTACCGTGTTGTTTTTGTAATTCACGAATGAGTAAATCCCAGTTATTGAAAATTTTAACGTCTTCTGAATAATGATCGTAGATATAATTTTGATTAATTGTAGGACAATAAAATATAAGATTACGATCTTGAAGTGGACCGCCAAATGTTCCGTGTTTATCTCTACGAATATGGTGAATCATTCCTTTGCCTACTAATCCATGTTCGCCAATTCCTTCAGATGCAGATGTGATTACGATAAGTGTGCCGCCCTTTCGGACAATTTCTTTATCTGAATCTCTAGAACCCCATACATTGAGTGAATTTAATGCAAGTAAGAACCATGTGTCGCGAGGAAAGGCATTGAAAATTCCAACGTCCATGTTGTACGGAACATTTGTGGAATAAACTTCAATAGCTTTCTTTGAGGCAGTGTTGAATACATCAACAGGATTTCCTGAATATATAGAAGCAGTATCGCCAAGAGAATTAGAAACAGTATTAACAAGAAAATCCAACCCAGCCATATTTGCTGCCTCTTCGATATCAGCTCTTCGGCTATTGTTCTCAACTTGTCCAATTTTACCTTGAAGAGATTTATTGACAGGTTTATGATTTACATCAATAGATTCAATGCCTGCAAGACCAGGCACTACGATTTTTCCGCCACCGCTAAAACCAGCATATGGATGTGGCATCAAAGTTCCAATTCCAATTTTAAGATCGGCTTGAAGGTATAAGTTGTCTATATATACAGGAGTCCCAGCAGATGTTTTTCCTAGATATTTATTGTTTTGATAAGCACTATGACAATATATTTTATATTTAGAAACGATTTTCGCTCCTAGTTTCTTACATAATTCATCATGAGTAAGAGATCTATGAGTTCCTGTACTGATAATGAAATAGATATTTTTATCAGAGAGACCAGATTGGTGAAGTTCGTCTAAAATAAAAGGAATAATCCTGAAGGCTTGAGTAGGTTTAGTTAAATCATCGACTGCAATACAAACAGAATTTTTTTGTTTAGCAAGAATAGATAATTTTTCGGAATTAATCGGATTGGAAATCGAATACGAGATATCTTTATCAGAGATTGCGGATGCATCATTCATTTGAGAGACATTAATATTCCAAGATTCAGGAAAAGTCAGATTTAATGATTCATTACCATACCAAGATTTCCAAGGTACAGAAATAGAATTAATTTCCTTAATATGAGACCAATCAAAGTCTTTCATTAGTAGTTCAGTGAATTTAAGATCAAGATTTTCATCAATATTTAGTGAACGTTCAGAAGGCATAATATACGCATGACTCTTAGTCCCTTTGAGTGATTTTGAATTTATGAGAATATCTCGTTTAGTAGCATAAATTGCTCCATTTCTTATATACACAGGAGGAAGAGATTGTCTGGGCATATTTTCTACAGTTTCATCTGCATAATCTACTAATTCATCATTAACAATTTTTTTCATTCGATGAGGATGTATAGCGCCAACATCAACAACACTAATAACAGAATCATAATCAGATTCGAACAATTTGGTTACACAGTAATCAATATCATCTGCAGTACGTAAGGGAGTTGTAGGTTGTAACATTACTACTGCGTCGTAAGTAATATTTTCTTTTTTCTCAAGTTCCAGTACTGCATGAGTAAGAACGTCAATAGCTAATGAATCATCTTTTGCCAATGAATTAGGACGAATAAATGGAACAGATGCACCATAAGATTTAGAGATACGAATAATTTCATCGTCTTCTGAAGATACAATAAGATTTGACAGAGTTTTTGATTTTAATGCTTCAACAATTGTATAAGATATAAGAGGGCGATTCAAGATAGCTTTAATATTTTTTCTAGGAATGGTTTTTGACCCTCCTCGAGCAGGAATAATACCAAGAATGCGCTTATCAGCCATGAATTAACTTCCTTCCCAGTTGTATATAGTTTTTCCATTAATTTTAGAAGCAAAACGCCCACGATAATAATCTCGATTAAGTAACTCTTCTTCACTTAAAGAATGAGTTTTTGAACCTAGCATCTTATCATAATCAGGAATATTTTCTATGAGTTTAGACAATTCATCAAGGTTATACTTTGAATAGTCAACAATATTTTTCAATTGTTCAGGATTAACAGAGACAGGACCATCTTTTGTTTGTGAAGCATCAAGTACAGTAAAATGACGTTCGATTACATCAGCGCCTTTCCACATTGCCACGATATCGGGATTAATTCCATGTTGGCTAGGACTAGTATGATCACTAAATCCTACAGAATCAGTAAACTGACGAAGATAATCGATTCGATTAAGATTTAATTTATCAACAGGGGTTGGATAAATTGTAACACAATGTAAGAATGAAAAGTTTTGATCACTAAGTATATCAGCAGTAGTTTCGATTTCCTTATCATGAGTCGCACCTGTTGAGACATAGATATGATTAAATTTATTTTTCAAGTCATTAATTAATGGAAAACTTGCACAATCATAACTTGCAATTTTTATTTCTTTAAACCCAGCATCAATAATTGAACCAAGTCTACTCCAACTAAAAATAGTTGTAAGAGGTATTATGCCAGCTGCTAAACATTCATCTATAAAAACTGAATGATACTTCATATCAAGATCTAATCCTTTTAATCGTTCTAATTCAAGTGAATAAGGGCGTTTGATGGAAGTAATAATTCCATCATCACTAACTACTCCCTGTTCAAAACGACTTCTAAAAGTTAAGTCTTCAGAAAACATTGTTTGTATTTTAGCATGTGTCACTCCACAATCAGCTGCACTCCAAACCATTTTTTTGAGAATATCTAAATCGCCATTATGATTTTGACAAAGTTCAGCGATAATTTTTGTCAAGATAATTTAAAATTGAATTGCTAAAATATAAGCCTGTTACTAAGTATATTAAGGCATGATAGGAGCGTCGACTTCATTTTACGGATATTATGGGGAAACAATTGAAGAAAAGGTTAAAAAATTAATAAATATTTTCAAAGGCGCAAACATACAACCTTACATACAAATTGGAGCAGGAAAAAATAATACAGAATATAATAAATTAGTAAAGAAACTGAATGAATATAGGAAGAATGCACAGGTAGTTTTTACAATTCATCAGAGTATTTGGTTGCCGTCAGATGATTTTTATATAAATATTGCAAGTTCAGACAAACAGGTGAAAGAATCAAGTATCAATTGCATAAAAAAGAATATTGACTTTGCTAGAGATATAGGTACAAGAAATATATCATTCCACGGAGGATATGCGACAGACAAACTCTCCCAAGCGCACGAATTTGCTCCATTAGATTCACACAACAGCATTACATACGAAGAAGCATACAACAATTCAATAAATTCCCTTGAAATCTTGAAAGATTATGCAGGAAAGGAGATTAAACTAAGTATTGAAAATTTCAACTATCGACCCGAAAGAAGATATTTATATTCACAAGTAAACGATTTTGAAAAGTTACCAAAAGATATTGGTGTTATTTTAAACATAGGACATCTTTACTATACAGAAAAGAAATTAAAAATAAATAGTTATACCGATGAAATGATTGATTCAGTCAGAGACAGAATACACGAGATGCATATCAATGATAATGATGGAACAGAAGATTTGCATAAACTTGTTGGAAAAGGCGACATACCAATAAGAGATATAATAAAAAAAGTATCCAAAGGAAGAGACACGCCACATTTAATTATTGAAGCACATAAAAGTCGACATGAATACTCTGATAACGATCTTATAGAAAATATATTGGAATTAAATAGAATAGCAAAAGTATAGAATCATATAGTTTCATAATCTATATGATCAATTTTTTCTATTACTTTGCGGCCAAAAGTATTCCACCCATCAAAGAACATAGAAGGTTTGTTAGTTTTAGAAAGAAGAGAGTATATATCAAACGTAGAATATGAACTATGATTGTTCATAATAAGAACGCAATCAGCCTGATTAAAACCTTCTTCAAGTCCAACAGGTTTAATATCAAATTTTTTTAAGTCTTCTTCAGAAACAACAGGATCATAACCAAATATATTATTAGTTAATTTAATTAATTTATCAGTAACATCAAGAGTTGATGATTGTCGAGTATCAGAAGTTTCAGGATTTCCCTTAAATGCAAAACCAATTACAAATACTTTAATTTTAGAAATATCTTTGTTGTGTAATTTACAAAAGCTTTCTACTTTACTAACAATATAATCAGACATACTTTCATTAATGAGTCGAGCAAGTTCAGTAAGTTTAGGAATATATCCATGTTTCTTAGAACTTGAAATTAGGATATATGGATCTTTTTTCAAACAAACACCGCCAACTCCTGGACTAGGTTGAGGAATTCTATTTCTATAATATCCTTCATTAGCAGCTTGAATCAATTTAGATGTATCAATATTGTAATTACCAGCAATAAGGGCAATTTGATTAGAATATGCAAAAATCAGATCACGGAATGTATTATCCATAAGTTTAACCATTTCAGCTTCTTCAAGAGAATCAACATTAACAATAGTCTGAGTTAACTTTTTAAATAGATTATTAGTTAATTGCGAACTATTAGAACTAAATCCTGCAATAATTTGAGGAAGTTCGCGAATTTCTTTAAGAGCTCTACCAGCTACAGTGCGTTCAGGCGCAGAGGCAACATGAAAATCTTTTTCTATATTCATGCCAGATGTTTTTTCAAGAATTGGAATTATTACATCTCTAGTCGTTCCTATAGGAACTGTAGATCGAACTATAACAAGATTATCTGTTGAGAGATTTGTTGCAACGTATTCGGTAGCTTTTTCAAGATATTCCATAATTGGTGTATTGTTCTTGTCGATCGGAGTTTGAACACATAAAATATATACATCAGACTGAGATTTAGAAGAAGTTGATTGAATCGTTAAATTTTTATTGATATGAAATTTTAATAAAGAATCTAACCCAATTTCATGGATATGAGGAATGCCTTTATTTAATTTATCAACAATGTCTTGATTAGAATCCACACCAATCACTTTAAACCCAACATCAGCTAAAGATACTGCCAAAGTCAGACCTACGTATCCCAAACCAATAACAGAAATAGATGAAAGGTTATTTTTTGAAGTTTGCAAATTATTCAAAATATCAACTACCTGATCATCATTATTAGTTATTAAAATATTACGAGGAATTGATTTGTTTTTATCTGTGTTAGAAAAAGAATTAATTATTTCTTCGGATTTAATATCATCCTTAAATTTTATAGGATTTTTAGTCATGATATTTGTAACTGACTCTTCTATATTATGACCGCCGAGCAACGCACGTCGAACATCTCCATCAGTAACTACACCTAACAAAGAGTTTGAATCATCTACAACAATTGCAATACCAGATGGGAGATTTTTATGTGGAGCTTGATTAATAATATTTAGAACATCTTTAATTTTAGTTCCAGGATTAACTAGAATTTCGCTGAAAGCTACAACCATTCAAAACACCACATTTCCTATATCTAAACCGACTTTTGATTAGTAAAATCTATTATATATCTTAACAGGCGATCAGAGGATTTACCATCGTTATAATAGCATTGATTATCAACAATTTTCTTACGTCCTTCAGATTCAGAATGAGGATTATTGAGATACCGATTTATAAAATTAAATAAATCATCTTGCGATTTTGCAATTTTTACACCTCCAGAATCAATTATGTCAAGATAATGAGAATATTGAAAATGTCTAACTACAGATCTATTAAAATCTAATTTAAGACCTGCGTCAAAACCGATATTTACAACAGGAGTATTGAATATACATGATTCTATTGTTATAGTGGATGCAACATTAATCATAACATCAGCATGATTTAGAGTATTTGATAAAACATTATAATCATGCGAAGTAGATTCCCAAATATAACCAGAATCTTGGAATTCGTCAGATTGTCTTCCAGGTGTTTGAAGAATAACATCAGGTTCGTTAAGAATATCTTGGAAATCTGAAAGGTTTCTGCGTGGATGAACGCGTAACAATAATTGGCAAGGATTATCAAATTCATTATTTTTAATCATTGAATATATCATCTTAACAATTTCAGGTTCTGAATCGGAAAGTTGAGCAGTACCAGTTGCGTATAATAATATTTTCTTATCAACATCACCATTAATTAAATTAATAAAACTATGACGGTCAAGTAAAGAAGAAATATCTGAATGTATATCAAATTGTGGAACTCCACTAATTTCAACTTGGGCATCAGCATAGTCTAAGAAATTTATCGCTTCTTCTTTCATTAGATTATTCCAGACAATTAATTTATCAAGTTTAACAGGAACTTCCCATTTGGAAGTAAGATTATCCCAACTTGGAACATATCCTATAATTGGAATTTTAGAACTTGATGCATATCTCAATATTGGATATGTATAAAAAGAGAAAGGATAAGTTACAAAAACATAATCGGGTTTTAGATCGCGTAACATAACAACATAAGATTTGTTAGTAAAAAAGTTACAATCAATCCAAGAAAGAAGGTTTTTAAAAACAGAACTTTTAGCAAGAACTTTACCAATAGAACGTCGGAGAATTGATAAAAATGGGTGAGATTTATCCAAATCATGAATTTTTATATTTAGAGTTTCAGAATGAGGCTTGGAAGTATCAGAAAAAACATAATTCCTTAATAAACCAAAAGCTATCTCAGATTTGGTGCGTTGAAACTTTTTTAGAGTCTTAATTATAACATTAGGATTGTCAGTTGTAATCATATTTGGTTCACAAAGTAAAATAACACGAAGCCCTGAACCTGTTAATACATCTAAATTCTTCTGATTAATGATAGAATTCCAACCTATTCCATAAGGTAAGACAATTAACAGAGTTTTGTTTTGATTCATGTTCATTTCTCTACTAAACTGGTGTAAGATGTTAAGAACGTTAATTAAAATGTTTTGAATATTAATATTATGAATCAAAGGGGCATACAGGAACTAGTAAGGAATATCAAGTCAGGAAACAAGAAATTGGCTATTTATGGGATTGGTTTTGTAGGAACTGCTATTGCAACAACTTGGCTGAGAGCGGGAGCATCAGTCATTGCAGTAGATAAAATAAGCAAACTAGTAAAAGAAATCAATAATAAAAATATTACAAACGGAAATTATTCATTTCATTCAGAACCAAAAGCAAAAGAAGCATTCAATAATGCAATTAATCAAAAAAGACTAATAGCAACATTAAATGGAAAATGGGCTTCAAAAAAATCAGACATAAAAATAGTAGCAGTACCCGTAGGATTGAACAAGAGATCTGTAGATTTAAGATTCCTATATTCAGCAATAGAAGATATTATCAAAGGATTAAAAAAGAATGATATAATAATAGTAACTCCAACAGTTCCGATTGGAACATCAACAAAAATAATACGATTCATTGAACAAAAAACAAAATTAAAATCAGAAAGGGATTTCTTTTTTATTTATTCTCCAGAAAGAATTTCTGCAGGGCAAGCAATAGCAGATATTGAAAATAATTATCCGCCGATTTTATCAGGGGGTGGAAAAAAAAGTGTTTTAATTGCGTCAAAAATGTTTGAATTAATTTCTTCAAAGAAACCAATTATAATGTCTTGTACAGAAGCTGCTGAAGCAGAAAAATTAATAGAAGGACTTTACAGAGATGTAAATATTGCATTAGCAAATGAATTAGCGATTTTTTGTGAAAATATTGGAATAAATTACTGGGAAATTAAAGAAGCTGCAAACTCACAGCCATTCAGCCATCTGCATAAACCAGGTATTGGCGTTGGAGGATATTGCATTCCAGTATATCCATGGTTATTAATGCAAACAGCAATTGACAAAGGAATTGAATTAAATTTTCCATTATTGGGAAGATTTACGAATGAAAGAATGCCCAAACATTCAGTAAACAGAATATTATCGAAAATAGACAAAAATAAGAAAAGAACAACTGCGGCAATTCTAGGATTAAGTTTTAGAGGAAACGTTGCAGATAATCGTATTTCGCCAACATATGAAATAATCGATGCACTAACAGACAAAGGAGTTAAAATTAGAGTGCACGATCCTTTTTTTAGTTATGATCCATTATTACCGAAGAATGTAGAATTAAATCAAGATTTAGATAAAGTAATATCTGGAGTAGATTTGATAATCATTGCAACAGATCATAACGAATATAAAGAAATTACTGAAGAATATATTATAAAAAAAGCAAAAAAGAATACTTTAGTTTTTGACGGAAGAAATATCTTAGACAATAAGAAGTTTAATAAATTAAATATAATAACAATTGGAAAATAATTTCTAGAGATTTCCAAATTCATTATTGGCTTCTTCGATGTCTTTATGACTATCTATAGAACGCCATTTTATGTTTGATTGTTTGATCGCCATTAATTTATTTTCTGTTGCTAAAACAGGAAAAACATCAGATTCTAAGCTTCCAGAAGAAGGCAAATATGAAAAAATTTCATGATTAAAACAATAAACGCCGGCATTTATCCAATAATCATCATGTAGAGGTTTTTCAGCAAATTTGGAAATATAACCTCCATTATCAATTTCAACTTCTCCAAAGGGACTACGCAATCCAACGACTGAAATAATACCTATTAAGTTTGGATCGCTAGAAGAAGGTGCAAGCGCTAAATCAGGAGGAGTCATATTAGTCATTATATCGCCATTAAGAACAAGAAAATTAGAATCTGGTTCAATATAAGATTCAGAATTTTTTAATGCACCTCCAGTACCAAGAGGGTCCTTTTCAATTGAATACTGTATATTCATGTTGAGTTTTTCTCCATTGCCAAAATACTCACGTATATTTTCATTCATATATCCAGTACAAAGAATAATTTGTTTAATATCATATGATTTTAGCCATAATAATTGCCATTCCAGAATAGGCTTGCCAGAAATTTCAATCATAGGTTTTGGTTTATTGTCAGTCAACGGTCTAAGTCTTTTACCCATACCTCCAGCCAAAATAATTGCATTCATACTATGTATTTGAACTATTATAGACTAGAGTTTATATTTTTCCGAAAGGCATATCTTTTTGACTAATAATTAGAAATACAATGCTAGAGATAGACGATATTGTAAGATTAAGAAAGCAACTAGGTTTAACACAAACCGAATTATCCAATTTATCAGGAATAAGTCAATCATTAATCGCAAAATTTGAAGCAAAAAAAATTGAACCAGCTTATTCAAAAGTCAAAATATTAATTGAAACTCTTCAAAAACAAGAAAGAAGAGATACTAGAACTGCAAAAAATATATCGTCAAAAACAGTAAAAGGTATCAAAATAAAAGAAACATTAAAGGACGCTACAAAAAAAATTCGAGCAAAAAATCTTTCTCAGTTACCTGTATTCGATAACGAGAAAATAGTAGGAAGTATATCAGAAAAGACAATTTTACGTGTATTATCAGAATCAGGTTCTCCAAACGAAGCATTTGCAAAGAAAATCGGGGACGTAATGGAGCCAGCATTTCCAACAGTTGATTCAGAAACACCAGTAGAACTATTATATCAAATACTTGAATTCTTTGATGCAGTAATTGTAACTGAAAAGGCTAAAACAATAGGCATTGTAACACGAAGTGATTTATTTAAAATAAAATAATATTAGGAAATATTTTTAATACAGGTCATTACAAAGTAATAAGAATAAGAATTGATAAGTAGTTGGGTTTCTGGAATCTATCCAAGAAGCGAATCATTAATCGAGGCAACAAGAACGTATGATAAAGATCTTAAACAACTATTTAAAAAAGAAAAAATTATATCAATAAAACATCAAATCAATAATAAATGTGATTATATATCAGATCCATTAATTGATTGGGATGATAATTTAAGGCCTTTCACAGATAATATTAAAGGAATAGAACGAGGTGCATTATCTAGATATTATGAAAATAATACATTTTACAGACAACCAGTAATTATAGGAAATATATCTTCTTCTGGAAAAATATTAAAAAATAATATTAATTTTGAATTATTTTCAAAAAAATCAAAAGTAAAAATTGACGTTTTAGACCCATTTACATTAGCAGATTTATCAAAAAACAATCATTATAAATCAAAAATAGATTTAGCAAATGGATTTGGAAAAATTCTTAGAAAAGAATTAACAAATATAAAAAATAAAGTAGATTTAATACAATTTAATGCTCCATCATTAGCAAAAATAAAACAAAAAGAACAGATTCAATCAATTAAACAAGTAATGGATAAAACAACAAAAGGATTGAACGTAAAAACTTGTCTTAATTTATGTGGTTCAGATATATCGAATAATATCAAAAATTTCATTGATTTTAATGTTGATATAATTGGAATAGATTTCATAAATACAAAGTCAAATAAATTACAAGCAATAGAAATTGACAAAACACTAGCATGTGGCATTATTGATGCAAAAAATACTAAAATGGAAAATCCAACTAAAGTTATTAACGAAATAAAATTAATCAACAAATTATTCAAACCAAAATCGATAGCAATCATACCAAATTGGGATTTTGAATTCATACCATTAGAATTTACTTATAAAAAAATAAGAATAATGAATCAAATAAAAATGAAAGGCAAGGGGATAAACTTATGAAGAAATTACCATTAGCAACACAAGAAATAGGAAGTATGAGAAAACCAAGATGGTTAGTTAATTTATTAAAAAACAAAAACATTTCTTCAGAAATGAAACAAAAGGCCAGAGATGATGTTTCATTATTAAATCTTAAAATGTTTGAGAATTTAGGTCTAGATGTAGTGTATGATGGAGAAGCAAAAAGAGTTGAAATGTATGAATACACGATTCATAGAATTGAAGGAATAACTTTAGCTGGCAGAATCAGATCGTGGGATAATAAATATTATAACAAAGGTCGGTGTATAAAGAAATTGAAATACAAAGGACCGTATCATTTAGATGAATTTTTATTTGTAAAAGAAAATACAAATAATTTAATTAAGCTTCCCATAACAGGAGCTTATACACTGGCAGATTGGTCATATAATGAATATTATAAATCAAAAGAAGATTTTGTAATGGATATTTCAAAGAATATTATAAGACCATTAATAAAAGATCTAGTAAAAGAAGGAGCAGATTTTATACAAATTGATGAACCAGCAGCTACAACACATCCCGAAGAGATGAATCTAGTAGTAGAGTCTTTCAATGAATCAATTAAAGGAATTAATGCCAAATATGGCATTCATATTTGTTATAGTGGTAACTACTCTGACATGTACCCACAAGTATTAGAAATGAAAAACCATCAATATGAACTTGAATTTGCAAACAGAGATTCATGGAAAAAAGGAATGCAACATTCTAATAGAAAGGGATATGCGTCATTTATGAAAACATTCAAAGAATATGGAGAAAAGAAAGAGATCGGGTTAGGAGTACTAGATGTACATGTAGACGACATCGAACCGCCCGAACTTGTCAGAGACAGAATACTATATGCTGTAAAAATGGCAGATGATCCAAATTTAATACATGTAAATCCTGATTGTGGATTAAGAACTAGAACAAGAGAAATATCATTTTCAAAATTAAAAAGCATGGTAACTGGCACAAAAATGGCTAAAAAGAAATTAGAATTATAAAAATCTAATCAGTAGAATTTGTTATAACAGGTACTTCTACATTTACTTCTTGTTCAGCTTTTGCAGCTTCTTCTTTAGCAGCTTTTTCAGCTTCAATTACTTTTGGATTGTAAGAACGATAAACGTGAGCAATAATTCCAAAGATTATAAATATACATCCTGTTTCAAAAAGTGCAAGAGCCCGATAGCCACTTTGATATGCCATTAAAGCCATACCATTAAGTAATACTTCAAACAATACAAGTGAAATTAATACAACATAGGTCCAAGTAGTGTTGAGAATAATTGGTTTAGGTTGATTTGAAGTAGAAAATTGCTTTGGTTTAGCAAATGCAGCCCGTGCTTTTAGGAAACCGTATACAACTACAAAACTTAACACAACACTAACTAACAGTGCACTATAAAACGGAACAGGTTCGACAAATAGTCGTGCAGTAAGATTTTTAGTAGGATCAGGATCTACATAGAACCCCCAGACAGAAGTAACAAATATTTGAGATATACTTGCAATACCTAAAGCAGAAAAGAAAGGTCTATCTTTCCAAGTGATTTTTCTGCTATGATCAATAAAAGGAACAAACAAAAACATTGCAATAAGCAGTGCCGGAAGTAAGCCACCGGTAATAAATTTATCAAATCCTGTACGAATAAATGCGTATAATCCAGTAAGATACCATTCAGGAACAGTAATTCCCGGAGGATGATTTGGATCGAATTTCACACCCATCTCAACGGGAAATATACCTCCAGTTACAAATATAACACCCACCATAACAGACCACATAGGAAGATCAAAAACCATAAACCGTGGAAAATGAACAAACATAAGAATACCCATTACAATCGGAATAATGAATACATGAAGGGCATAGAGTCTTAGTAAAAAGTCGGAGAATCCCTGCCCCCAAATCATTTGGGCAAGTTGTGGCCCTATTATTGGACTAAATACAGTTAGAGAAACACCTATACTAATAGCCAGTTCTGCTCTATCGTTAAAGAGTAGATTATATCCAGTAAACGCTTCCAATATCGTAATAACCCCAAGAACTACACCAGTAACCCAAATCATTTCATTTTTAATTTTATATCGGCCACTAAAGTACTGATAATAAAGATGCAGCACAGCCATAAAGACCATTGCATTAGAACCATGGTAGTGTATATTTCTTATTGCAAAGCCATAAGGAATTTCTTCGTCAATAAACAAAACACTGTCATAAGCTCCTTGAATACCTGGAACATAAAATAACATTAAAAATGCCCCTGTCAATCCAAGAAGTAAAAACAAACAGAAAGTTAGCATTCCACTATATCCCATTGGGCTAAGATATTTCTTCGGCATAGTAAATCTCATTCCAAGAAATACAGTCCTATCTAAACGTTTAACAGAATAATCCCAGAGTTTTGAAATCAATCCTTTCTTTTTAGTAGTTGTAGCCAAAGTTTATCATAACTCCACATATCGTCCCATTCCGACAACACCATTTTTATCCAAAGCAGTATCAGGCGGAAGTACCCATATATCTCCTTTTTCATCAACTTCAACAGGAAGTGTTGGAAGTGCATCATTTGGTTTAGATTGCAACATAGCAGGACCTTTATGTGAAATACCAGTTCGAGGATCATAATTACTTCCATGACATGGACATTCAATGTTTCCAGTTAGTTTTTCACCATCGACTTCTATTTCACGACCTTCAATATAATCCCAGAGACACCAAAGATGTACACAAACCATACTATAGATTCTTAAAGAAGATACATCATTTGCATCACCACCAGCATCGGATGCTAACCGAATCAATTGATATCGACGAAATGGTTCTGCATCTTTTTCTGCATCGCCAGTTCTTGGATATGGAAATACAATAGCTGAATCAGGTTCCATATCATTTACATTTGCAAAAGCTCCTTCAACAGTCATAATTTTTTGTCTAGTGGGTTCAGTACCACCCAAAGTGGCAGTAAAAAATGAACCATAAGGAATGAAAGGAGTAAGACCAAGTATACCTCCAGCAACAGCAATTATTTTAAGAAAATTTCGACGTTCTTTTAAAACAGGTTCAGGTTCTTTAGTTTCAGGTTCTTTAGTTTCAGGTGATTCAGAATCAGATGATTGTGAATCAGAGGATTTATCAACATTGTTAGTTGATGAATCATCAACATTGTCAGTCGGAGTAACATCATTAGATGTAGTTGAATTTTCAGTATCTTGAGATGAATTAGAATTAGTCTGAGAAGCAATTTCCCGATTAATCGTTTGATTTTCTTCATCTACCATAGTAATACCCCAAGCCTTCGAAACAATAGTCAACAGTAAATATATATATTTATTTTCTTTGTTGTCAAAAATGGATTTAAAGTGGATATTTATAAGCAGCTTCTATTTTTCAAGTATTAATGGCTCAAACATCAAAACTTGCAGGCCCAGTTACAGTTATATTTATAGTATTATCATTAGCAGGTTTTGGGTACTTTCAGTTTATATACATGCCCATAGTTAACGCCGAAATAGAAATTCCTGAAGAATGGTTAAATCCGCCAGAGACATTGACTGTAGATATTGTTATAGGATCAATTGATCAGAATCAAGAAGAAAATTTTCTACCAGAAGACATTACAATAACATTGGGAGAAAATAATCGAGTAATATGGAAAAATATAGACGGAGTAATTCATACAGTAACAGCAGAAATAGGAAAAGAATTTATGCATAGTGCAAGTCCAGCAAACTTTATAGACCCGGACGGTGGAGAATTTGAATTTTTATTTCTAGCTCCAGGAGAATATACATATTTTTGTTCACCTCATCCATGGATGAGAGGAACAGTTACAGTAATGGAACAAGAAGCATAAAATAATTTTAAAGTATTTTTGCACGAGCAAATAATTTTGCAAGACGAAGTGGTTCAGGAATTGAACCTTGTAACAAAAATTTATTTAAAACTTTTTTTGAATCAGAAAAAGATAAACCAGAAACATTAACATAAATAGAATAACCAGTTTTCAAAGAAATTTTCGAGGTATCTCCATTCTGATTATAGATTTGTATTTTTTTTTTCCAAGTATTAGGAAATTTATTTTTAAAATTAAGTTCAAGATTTTTTGGTTGTTTGAGAGAAACAGAAATAATAGGAATATTCAGAGATCGATATAAAGAATTAACATTAACAACATTATAACTACTCATAATTAATCCTAATATTATCAAGACATTAATATCGGTTCGTTTTATTTTCCGATATAATGACAAAATATTTCTAGTAATATCATCGCCTCCAATTGTACATTTTCCAAAAATACATCCATCAATAATTAAATCACTTCTCATAACTACTGCACATAATGTTGAATGTTCTTCATAACGCTTAGAACATTCAGCAATTCCCATAGCACGAATTGCATTTTTTTCTAAATGAAGTTTCATAATGATTTAAAAAATCAATATGTAGATTTTGAAGAAGATTTTGATTTAGTTTTATATTTTTTCAGAACTGAATTGATATTTTTTTGGAGAAGTAATGATCGTTCTGGAGCTGTGCCTACATAATTTGAATAATTAAAGAGATTTTTTAAATCCAGATCTAATTCAGACAAATATTTATTCTTTGAAATTAAGGTAAACAAAGGATTAGGTTTGCCAAGTTCAATTTCGTCCCAGGCTTGTAAAGAGATTTTACGAAATTCTTCATGAAGTGTTTGTCTATTTTTACCTTTTTTTGACAAATCCATCATTATAGGTTCAAGTAATGCAAAAGGTCCGTAAATCTCCAAGTTCTTCTTTATGTTTATGTCAGATATTTCCATACCTGATAATATTTCGGAATAAATCATAAGACATTCGTCTAAAGCAAGAAAACTTTCAGGAAGAAAGAGTCTACGATTTGCAGAGTCGTCCAAAGTTCTTTCCAATATACTATTAGATGCATTGGAACTAGCAACGTTCAAAAATGAAGAGACATAACGTGTCAAAGACGAAATTCTTTCAGTCATAATAGGATTACGTTTAAAGGGCATAGCGCTAGAGCCGACTTGAAGTTTTTTTCTTGGTTCTTTGAATTCGCCAAAAGGAGGAGATTGTAATATTCTAAAGTCTAGGGCGAATTTATGCAAACTTTGAGCTAAAGATGATAAGGCAGAAAGAACTAAGAAATCAACTTTACGAGGATATGTTTGAGAAGAGATTACAAATGCTTTAACGTCAAGATTTTTCATAACTTCATTTTCAAAATTCTTAGTGTTTTTACCCAGTAAACGCTTATAGCTGGCTGATGTGCCTACAGCTCCTTTAATTCCCTTGCCAAGAACAATATTATCCAAAATAAACTCAATATTCTTAATATCCAATAACAAATCTTGTGCATAAAGTGAAAATCGATAACCCAGAGTAGTAGGTTCAGCAGCCTGTAGGTGGGTCCAACCCATACAAACAGTTTTATGATGAGTTTTTATTTTTTTAGAAAGTGCGTCTAAGCAAGCGGTAATTTTTTCCAAGATAATTATTAGAGCTTCGCGAATAACTAGAATATCGGCGTTGTCTACAATATCCATCGAGGTAGCACCAAGATGTATTTTACCACCTCCAACTTTAGCTTGATCGGCAAAAGTTTTGATTTCGGACATCAGATCATGTCTAATTTTTTTTTCAGTTTCAAGTGAACGTTTAATATTAACATGCTTTTCAGAAGAATATTTCTTGATGTCGTTTAATTCAGCCTTAGATATCAAACCATATTTGTATTGAGAAGATGCAATTTCATACCATATTTTTCTCCATTTTGTACGTCTAGTTTTTTCAGAGAATATAAAACGCATTTCATCACTACCATAACGCCATGAAAAAGGTGATTTATAATTATCAAATTCAGAACCAGTCAAACTATACTCACATCATTTATTGTCCTTATTGATTATAAATCGTGGGTCAGTAGGTTGAGTTAAAGAATTGACATTAAGAATTTTTTTTAACTGACTTTCAGTAAGAATTTCTTCCTTTAGAATTAAATCTATTATATTGGTATTAAAAGTTACAGACTTTTTAGCAATTTTTGAAGCATTACTATATCCAATATATTTATTCAAAATTGTAGCAAGGCCAATACTTTCTTCGGCGTATTTACGACAGATGAGTTCATTGGCAGTAATTCCGTCAATACATAACTTTCTCATTTGTTTGATGGAATTAGTAAGGATCTGGATAGAGAACAACACATTATAAGAAATCATAGGCATCATGACATTGAGTTCAAGTTGTCCTGCCTGAGTTGCATAAGCTACGCCAGAATCAGAGCCAATAACATGAAAACAAACCATATTTACCATTTCAAGAATGGAGGGATTAACTTTTCCAGGCATGATAGATGAACCGGGAGCAATGGCAGGAAGATTAATTTCCGACAGTCCAGTTCGTGGACCCGATGATAGTAACCTTAAGTCATTAGAAATACGAGTAAGTTCGAGTGATAAATTTCTAAAACTAGAAGATAAAGAAGATATGTCTTTTTGACTT
>JACAFT010000014.1:0-27660 GCA_013378375.1 Nitrososphaerota archaeon | reverse complement strand
GGTTTTTCTTTTGCCTTAGCTTCTTCAGCTGGTTTTTCTTTTGCCTTAGCTTCTTCAGCTGGTTTTTCTTTTGCCTTAGCTTCTTCAGCTGGTTTTTCTTTTGCCTTAGCTTCTTCAGCTGGTTTTTCTTCAGGTAATTTTCCTTTAATTAAAACAGTATTAATTTGATATATTTCTTCAGTAATTGTATTACCTCGAACTAATTTTCGTTTTTGTTGACCTTTTGATTTTGAACGAAAACCAACACCATCAGTAATCAGAATATGATTTTTACCACCACCAGCAACATCACGACGCATAGGAGAACCAACTTTATCACTACCACCACTAATTTTGAGAGTTCCATCAAGTTCTACAATAGTAGCATCAATTTCTTGACCAATTTTCATTCCAAGAAGAGTTTGAGAAGATCTATCCTTAAGTTCCTTAGATAGGGATTTTCCAGTATTTGGATCAGAAACCACAATTTTAAAGTCTGTCAAAGTAATAGTTCACTTCTTTTTCTTTTCTATAAATCTTTTTAAATTTTTGTCAGAAACCGTACAAAGGTACAATTTTACGACGTAAACTGATTATTTCTGTCAATATATCAGATTCCTGATCTGACAGGGAATCACTATAGCGTTCTTGTAACAATCTCACACCAGCTTCACTTGGTAATGTATATAGAATTTCTCCTTCCAATATAGTCCTGCCCAAAATAGGTTCATTCATAGATATTGCAACCTGATTCCCTTTTTTAGCAATTTGAATATTTTGTCCACTATCTTGAATCTGCTTAATTACACCAATTTCTTTTCCATCAGAATTAAGTACTGGGGATTTTTGTTTAAGAGAACCTTCAAGTATTTCAATACCACAAACGGCAGGATCATTCTTCCTAAATACCATTCCTTTCAATATTTTAAATTTACAAGGTAAAATTATTGAATTAAGTTCGGTTCTTTGCATAAGTTCTTTATCGGATACAACCCAATTTTGATATTCATCAATCAGATCATATAACACAGGTTTAGAAAAAATTCTAATTCCATTTTTTCTTGCTTCTTCGTTTGCATCTTCAAGAACTTTAACACCAAAAGCAAGAACAATCCCAAGGTATTTATCAGGTGCTCTAACTACTTGTGCTTTAATAACATCTTTTCTTGAAACTGATCCAGTATCTGCAGTGCTGATTGGAATATTATTTTCTTTAAGAGTATCCACTATAGCTTCTAATGAACCCAATGTATCTGCCTTAACAACAATACCAACGTTGTCAGTTTCAATAAAAATAGATTGAATTTCTGATTCGATTTCTTTTTTAACCGTGTCAAAATTTTCAGAAGAAACACCTAAAATCGGAGAACCGCCAAGAACGCCATCTAAATCGGGAGTAGAAATTTTCACTCCAGAAGCAGCAATAACTTGATCAACAGGAGAAAATTTATCTCTTGGATCTCTCATTTCGTCTAAAGGTTTTGGCATAAAAATAGCCTTAATTTTAGTGAGGAAAGCTCCGTCTTTTTTAGCTACTACAATTTCATCATGTTTATTCAAAATCCCATCAATAAGAATTATATTTGCAGTATTTCCCAAACCAACTTCTTCAGTAACCTCAAGAACTATACCACGAGTTTCCGCCTTTGCTGTTAATTTTTGTTTTAGATAACTTTGAGTTAAACCAATTAACAGAGAAATTAATTCAGGAATTCCTTCTCCAGTTTTCGCACTCACAGGTACAATTGCAACTTGTTTTTTTGGATCTGTTAATCGATAAAAAGCTTCAGATTGTATTCCTTGTCTAGATAAATCACCAACAATATTATAGATTCGAGTATCAAGATTATTACGAGTTGATTCATCTAATTGTTGTAAAGACTTTGTCAAACTTTGAGAAGGTTTCCAACCAGGTACAGTATCTAATTTATTTAAAGCAATCAAAAATGGAACCTTACGTTTTTTTAGAATTTCAATACTTTCACGTGTTTGAACTTCAATTCCTTTCATAGCATCAACAACAAGAATGGAAATATCTGATGCAGAACCACCACGATTTCGTAGATTTGTAAATACAGCATGTCCAGGAGTATCAATAACAAGAATACCTGGAATATTAATTTCACCTCCTATTTGTTTTAACAAGTCACCACAAAGTTTTTCCAATGTATCGATTGGGAAAAAACTAGCTCCAATATGTTGAGTTATTCCTCCAGCTTCTCTAGACTGTACTGCAGTTCCTCTTATTTTATCAAGAAGCGAGGTTTTTCCCGAGTCAATATGCCCCAATACTACCACAATTGGTTGTCGAAATTTTGAATTCATAATATATATACTCTGTAATTATATTGTGTAAAAATGTATTTAGGTAAAAAGAACTAGTAACCATAAATTCACAATCGAATTAGATTGTATCTAAAATGGCCATTTCACGTTCAAAACTAGCCTTGGAATCTGAAGCATGGACAACATTTTGTGTATGACTAAGGCCAAGATCCCCTCGTATGGTACCAGACATAGCTTCTAAGGAATTTGTAGCGCCAATCATAGAACGCACTACTGAAATAGCAGAATTGCCCTCAAGAACAATTTGAACTATAGTACCAGATGTAATATAATCAACGAGTTCCTGAAAAAAAGGTTTATCATTATGAAGCGAATAAAAATTCGAGGCTTGATTAGAATTTAATTCTAACATTCTTATATGAAGAATTTTAAACCCACGCTTCTCAAAACGGCCTACAATTTCACCAATATGACCATTCTTAACACCATCGGGTTTAATTAGAACTAATGTTTTTTCTATCAAGATTCAGTTTTTCCTTTCCTAGACCATTTATATTTTCGATAATCACGTTTAAGATCAAGAGTATTTTTACGACATTTCGAAGAACAAAACCAGAAAATAGAACCATCATTTTTAACATGCATAGTACCAGAACCTAATGAAATTTCTTTTCCACAAAAGGTACATTTTTTGAGTGATAACAAATTATTCTATCTACCTAATTTTCCTAGCTTCTCTTTCTGTTTCACGTAAAATAAGTACGTCGCTAACACGAACAGGACCTTTAACATTTCGAGTTAAAATTCTTCCTTTATCTTTTCCATCTAAAATTTTAACACGAACTTGTGTAATTTCACCAGCTACACCAGTTCTACCAACAATTTGTATAATTTCACAGGGGGTCTTTGTTTCCTCAATTTCTTTAGAGCTCATAAATTATTATCTAACCTTTTAAATTACTCAAAGAATCAGTAATTTTGCCCAACATTCCTTCAGCCTCACCAGCTTCAAGAATACACGCAACGGCAGAACCAATATCAATACCAATTGCGCTACCAAGTTGTTCTTTACTTGGTACAAAAACATATGGAATATCCATTTCTTTACATAAAATTGGTAAATGTGCTACTACTTCAGGCGGATCTACATCTTCAGAAATAATAACTAGTTTAGCAAGACCTCGTTCAACTGCCTTCGTTGCTTCATTTGTTCCTTTTCTTATTTTCCCAGTTTGTTTAGCTTGTCGAAGAGCTTCATAACTGGCTTCGACTATCTCTTTTGGGATTTCAATTTTAACATAATACGGTTTTGACATGATTATATCATTCCTCGTTATTTACTGAAATATAACTTCTTAGGTTCATCTTTAATATATTATGACGCTTACTAATTTTTTTTAAAAAAAACTTTAATATTTTCAAATAATATATTACAAATCAAAAATATACAGTTGAAACATTATCAAATTAGAAAAATAAACAAATAAAAAATTATCGAAAATGTTTAAATATGTACATTTCGCTACAATATTGTACATAGTGAGTAGACATGGGTGAATATTTTTGGCAAAAAGAGAAATAATAAAGTAAATTTTAAAGAAATAAAAATAAATCTTAATCCGTTTGAGGCATTTGCTCGACTATCGAAAAAATTTGACGATATATACATATTGGAATCTATATTTGGGCCAGAAAAATTATCAGAATTTTCTTACATTGGATTTAATCCTTCATTAATGATTACTCTAGATAATAACATTATCAAAGTTGTTAGTAAAAACAATGAGAATAACATAGACATTACTAACTCAAATGATCTATTTAGTAATTTAAGAGAGATACTAAAAGAAAATAAAATAGATAATAATTTCAATAGATTAATTGGTGGATTAGTAGGATTCATTTCTTATGATATAATTAGAAACTGGGAAGAGATATCAGATAATTATACTAAAGTAACTTATTCAGACTTTCAATTTGGATTATTTAATGAAGGTATAATATTCGATCATGAAAAAGGCAAAACGTATTATTATTATTCTGAACAAGATAAATCAGAGGAAATAATTGAATTATTAAATGCTGAATGGAAAGAAAGTGAAATTGGAACAATAAAGTATACAGAACCAAGTTCCAATATAAATAAAAAAGTATTTGAAAATAATGTCGAAATTGCAAAAGAATACATAAAATCAGGGGATATATTTCAGGTTGTATTATCAAGAAAGTATGAATTTGAGATAACAGGAGATTTATTAGCGATTTACATGTCGTTGAGGACAATAAATCCTTCACCTTATATGTACTATTACAAGAACAAAAATGTAAATATAATTGGATCTAGTCCAGAAATGCTAGTAAGAGTTACGAATAACCAGATTGAGACATTTCCAATAGCAGGAACACGACCAAGAGATAAGGATTCAGAGAAGAATAAACAACTAACAGAGGAATTGTTATCCGATGAGAAAGAAAGAGCTGAACACGTAATGTTAGTAGATTTAGCAAGAAATGATGTTGGTCAAATTTCTAAATTTGGAACAGTAAAAGTATCAGAATTTATGCAAGTACATCAATTTAGTCATGTTCAACACATTGTATCAAAAGTAGTAGGAGAATTAAGAACAGACAGAGATTGTTTTGATGCAATTAGAGCGATATTTCCTGCAGGGACAGTATCAGGAGCTCCAAAAATACGTGCAATGGAAATAATTCAAGAATTGGAAAATGAATCAAGAGGACCTTATGCAGGAGCATTAGGGTATTTTTCAAAAAATTTATGTGCAGATTTTGCAATAACAATCAGAACACTTGTTGTAAAAGGAAAAGATGCGTATATTCAAGCTGGAGCAGGAATAGTTGCAGATTCAATACCGGAAAAAGAATGGTTCGAAACGGAACAAAAAGCAAGTGCTTTAATTGCTGCATTAAAAATGTCGAAAGGAGGTAATTAATGTGAAATTATTAATAATAGACAATTATGATTCATTTACATATAATCTTGTTCAGTACTGTGGGGAACTATCAACAGAACCAATAGTATTCAGAAATGATCGTATTACTGTTAAACAATTCAATCAGATAGAACCAGAAAGAGTAATCATTTCTCCAGGACCAGGTAATCCATGTGATGAAAGGTATTTTGGCATATGTTCAGAAATAATCAGACTATCAGGAGAAAGGTCCATACCAGTACTAGGAGTTTGTCTAGGACATCAAGGAATTGGATATACTTTCGGTGGAACAATTAGACGAGCCAAGACATTGAAACATGGAAAAACAAGTCTGATTAAACATGATGGAACGGGTATTTTTAAAAATCTTCCAAATCCTTTTAGAGCAACAAGATATCATTCATTAGTAGTAGATGAAAAGACATTGCCAGATGAATTAATAATTTCCGCAAAATCTGAAGATGACAATGAAATTATGGGATTAAAACATAAAAAATATAACATCCAAGGAATTCAGTGTCATCCGGAATCTATTTTAACTGAAGCAGGAAAAAGATTACTACAGAATTTTATAGAAGGGGAAAATTAATGATAATTGATGCAATAAAAAAGAATGTAGACAAAAGTTCACTTTCAAGTGATGAAGCATCACAAGCAATGAAAGAAATCATGTCAGGTTCTGCGACGCCGTCACAGATGTCTGCGTTTTTAATATCTTTAAGTATGAAAGGAGAATCGACTGAAGAAATCATAGCATTAGCAAAGACGATGAAAGAATTTGCTAATAGAATTAGACCTGCGTACGACAACAGATTAATAGATATTGTAGGAACAGGAGGGGATAAAATAAAAACAATCAATTTGAGTACAATTTCGGCATTTGTACTAGCATCGGCAGATGTTAAAATTGCAAAACACGGAAATCGGGCAGCAACAGGAAAATGCGGAAGTGCAGATGTACTTGATAGATTAGGATACAAACTTGATACAAAACCAAAGATAGTAGAAGAATGTATCGAGAAAAAGGGAATTGGATTTATGTTTGCACCGGTTTTCCATCCAGCAATGAAAAACGTAATTGGAACAAGAAAGGAAATTGGAGTAAAAACAATTTTTAATATTTTAGGACCTTTAACAAACCCGGCAGATGCAGATTCAATGATAGTTGGAGTGGCTAACGTTGGATTAATTGACAAGTATGCAAAAATATTACCAGAACTTGGATGTAAACGTGCAATAATTGTACATGGTATGGATGGATTAGATGAAATTTCGACATTTGGAGAAACAAAAATGAGATTTATTGGAGATTTAGAGAATCAGGGTGAAGAAATAACTGTAAAACCAGAAAACTTTGGTTTACAAAAAATTAACGCACAAGACATTGCAGGAACAGGAATAGATTATAATGCAGAAATTATGTTTCAAATTCTCGCCAACAGATTAGAAATTAATGATCCCAAGGTAGAAGCAGTAATTGCAAATTCATCTGTAGGTTTTATTGTTGCAGGAAAAGCAGCGTCAATTTCAGAAGGAGTAGAAAAAGCAAGAGAAACTTTAGTGTCAGGAAAATGTATTGATAAATTAAAGGAATTTATTCAATTTGTAAATGGAGATATGGAAAGAATTGAACAATTCGAATCGATTTGATAACAAATTTTTAACAGTAATTGCCGAAGAAATTAGAGAATTAATCGATAAAGATTACTATAGTAGATCAGACCAAGTTGATCGTCAAAATAATAGTCTAAAGGATGTATTACTAAGAAACAAAGAATATTATCCAATAATCACGGAAATTAAATTCTCTTCCCCATCATTAGGAAAAATAAATCTTGATTCCAATAATCAACAGGAAATATTATCAACAATGGAAAGAAATGGGGCGTCAGCCATATCAGTACTTACTCAACCATTATATTTTGACGGATCGTTAGACAATCTAAAAATTGTAAGAGAGAATACCAATCTACCAATATTAATGAAAGACATAATTATTGATACGAAACAGATTGATGCAGGTTTCAATTTAGGAGCAGATGCAATATTGTTAATAGAAACACTGTTCAAAGAGAATAATAATAAACTAGAACAATTGATTACGTTTGCAAAGAATAAAGGTCTAGAAATATTATTAGAAGTCAATAATCGAGAAGAATTAAATAAAGCAGCAACAAGGGATGTAGATATTCTTGGAATAAATAACAGAGATCTAAATACACTAGAATTAGATATAGAAACTACTAATAGGATTTTAAAAGATTGTAATATAGATAAACCAATAATAAGTGAGAGTGGGATATTTACTAGTGAAGACATAAAAATGATCGGCAAAACTGGAGTAGAAGGATTTTTAGTAGGAACCTCGATAATGAAAGCAAATGATGTTGAAAAGAAAGTAATAGAATTAACAAGTGTAAAGAAATGAATTTAAAATCACAGCCAATTAAGGGAAAATTTGGAACATTTGGTGGAAAATACGTTCCTGAGACTTTAATGCCAGTCGTAGATGAATTAGAAGAAAAATACAATGAAATAAAGGAAGATGAAAAGTTCAATAATAAATTATCAGAATTGTTAGAAAATTATGCAGGTAGACCTACGCCAATTTATTTTGCAGAGAATCTATCAAAGAAATATGGAGGCAAGATCTATTTCAAACGAGAAGATCTACTGCACGGCGGAGCTCATAAGATTAACAACAGCATAGGTCAAGCATTATTAGCAAAATCAATGGGTAAGAAACGCATTATTGCAGAAACAGGAGCAGGACAACATGGAGTAGCAACAGCAATGGCATGCGCATTATTAGATTTAAAATGTGAAATATATATGGGGAGTAATGATGTTGAAAGACAGAGTCCAAACGTATTCAGAATGAAATTATTAGGAGCAGAAGTACATAGTGTGAAAAGTGGATCTAAAACACTAAAAGATGCAATCAATGAAGCAATACGAGACTGGGTTACTAATGTAGAATCAACTTATTATCTTATTGGTTCAGTAGTAGGACCTCATCCTTATCCCATGATTGTAAGAGATTTTCAGAGTGTTATAGGAAAAGAAATTAAAGAACAATTTCCAAAAATTTCATCAAATGAAATACCAGATATTTTAATTGCATGTGTAGGAGGAGGAAGTAATGCAATTGGAACTTTTTATCCGTTTTTAGAGGAGAAATGTAAGCTAGTAGGTGTAGAGGCAGGTGGACTAGGCATAGAGAAAGGAAAACATTCATCAACGTTAGTGGCAGGAAGTGAAGGAGTATTACATGGAGCACGAAGTTATTTGTTACAAGATGACGAGGGACAAATTAAAGAAACTCATAGTATTTCTGCAGGATTAGATTATCCAGGAGTAGGTCCAGAACATTCTTTCTTAAAAGATCAGGACAGAGTAGAATATGTTAGTATAAAAGATGATGAAGCGATAAATGCATTCATAGAAATGTCAAAACTAGAAGGAATTATTCCTGCATTAGAAACTTCACATGCAATAGCAGAAGCAATAAAACGTGCTCAAGATGTAAAGGATAATCAATCAATAGTAGTGACTTTATCAGGAAGAGGAGATAAAGATACACCAATAATTGCAAAACATTTGGGTAATAATTTATGAATATTGCAGAAAAATTCAAAGAAGGAAAAGAACAAAATAAATCATTATTAATTGGCTTCATAACTGCAGGAGATCCATCTATTGAATTAACATCAAAACTTGCGGAAGCAATGGTAAAAGGCGGAGTAGATATCATCGAATTAGGAATTCCATTTTCAGACCCTATTGCTGATGGTCCTACTATACAATCATCAAGTATGAGATCATTATCAAATGGAACAACAACTAAGGATATTTTAGATACTAGTAAGAAGATTGTGGAGAATTTGAATGTACCAGTTGTTTTACTCACTTATTATAACACTATAATGAAAATTGGTACAGATGTATTTTTACAAGAAGCTGCAAAGGCTAAAATTTCAGGTATCGTATCTCCCGATTTACCACCTGAAGAGGGAAAAGAATACATAAAATTAGCAAGAGGCAAGGACATAGATACTATATTCTTAGCTAGTCCAGCAACAAACAATTTACGATTAGATAATATAATTGATTCAACTAGTGGATTTCTATACATGGTAAGTTTATTTGGAGTAACTGGAACAAGAGATTTGTTCAATGAATATTCTTCAGATGCAGCAAAAAGAATAGTAAAGAGAGTAAATGGAAGAATACCAGTAGCAGTTGGATTCGGAATATCAAAACCTGAACATGTAAAACATTTTACAAAGTTAGGGGTCGACGGAGTGATTGTAGGTAGCGCGTTCATAAAAATTATCGAAGAAAATTCAGGAAACACAGATGTTATGATTAATAAATTAAATAAATTATCGTTAGAGCTATCTCAGGCTACAAATAATTAATCTAGATTTTCAGGTTTAATTATAAACAGTGGAACAAATAATTCATCATCTGTAAGACCGCCATGATAACCCGATAATGAAGCTTTAAAATCAGATTTAAAACGGTGCATCAGTGCAGTTCCTTTACGTGAAAGTATTGTAAAATCACCCAAAGCAGAAGAAATATCTTTGTTTACAATTTTTGAACCGTAAAAACCTTCTTTGACAAATTTGTCACTTGGAAAAATATCTAATTGATTTTTATATTTACTAAATATAGTCTTAAATTTTTTATTATTAGAAGAGTCGGATTTAATAAACGAAGTACGAGAATCTCCAGAAGGAGGACGGTTAAGATTATCTAAAAGATTAGGGACAGTATTAGTAAATATCCGGCCTCGTTTATTTACATGAACTAATCCATGATCACCTGTAATCAATATACAAACCTTATTTCGATATTGACGTTTTATATTATTAATAAACTCAGTAATTAGTCCATATAAGATACTTCTTAATTCACTTTGGACTTCTTCAGTGAATGGACCATAAACATGAGATGCAGAGTCTAGAGCATCCCAATAAGCAAACACAAAGGGAGTCTTTTTATTGATTAATTTTGATAGATTAAGAAACATATCTGAAGAATTAACATAAGGCAAGACATCAGCGCCTTTATGCAACATACGTGATAAAGCACTTTTTTTATATATCCAACGTGTGAGAACTTTGCTTTGTATATCCATCTTCGAAAGTGATTGGTAAAGAGTGTCTTTTCGAAGAAAGGTTTCTGGATCAAAACCGAATTTTGTTAGTCCAGTACTCGTCCTATCTGACGCAGGACTAAAATTAACCATATTTGCAATAGTGCCATATTTTCTAAGATACATTGTATGTCCAATGATGCCATGTTCACTAGGAGTCATACCAGTGTTAACAGTACTAAGTGCAGTAGATGTTGTTGAAGGAAAAGTAGAAGTAAGTGGAATAACAACATTATTGAAATAGACTTGTTTTAGAAACTTGTTATGAAGAGAATTTTTTATTAAATTAAATCCCAATCCATCTATTAGTAAAAGAACAATAGAATGACAACCGTCCAGGGAATTTTGAACAGGATTGTCATTTATAAAATTTTTAGATTTTTTTCCAAAATGTGTTAATATTGTAGGAGCAAGATTTGCTAACGAATACTTGTTATAATGAGGTTTATAATAACATCTAAAATTTGATTGTGTAATTTTATTCAAAACTATAGATTGATAATTGTCATGAGCATATACCATAAGAAATCACTTATGTGATAGAATTGCAGAATTGTTAGAAACAACTCTACAGAAACCAATACGATTGAATTGTATTAGATCGCCGTCGTTGAGTTGTTGGCAATTACTTTCTGCAAATCCGTTTAGTGTTGTTAGACTATCTGGATGAAATTCAAATAAACCGTCAGAATTAATGGAAAATTTATCGTTATTTGGAATAATAAGGTTAAAAGGTATTCCATCAGATGCTACCCAATGAATTTTTTTAACCTTAGGAATGGGTTTATGGCCAACAAAATCAGCTTCAATAATCATTTTAGTTTTGTTTTTAATTTCAATATTAAACAAATCCATTAGTCTAATCACATCACCTGAATTAGAATTATTTAGATCATCTATAGAAACCCAAAATTCATCAGATATGTTTATGGTTCTTGAACCAAGATTTTCAGTAGGATGATGTTTCAGAGTAACTGATTGTATAGGAACATTTGTAACTATTAATTTAATTGGATCTTTAACAAAAAAATAACGTTTGTCAGTCTTATCACGGGCTTTTCGATTAAATGAAGCAACAAGTTCCAGGCTAGGTGAAGATTCGCTTTTACTAAGGCCCAATGAATCAATAAAATTATTGATTCCTTCTACAACAAAACCACGACGACGAAGTGCGGAAATTGTAACAAGTCTTGGATCGTTCCATTCTTTGATTTGGCCTTTTTCAATAAGGGTGTTAATTACGCTTTTAGATGTCGGTGAACCTTTCATCAATACACGAGAAAAATTCATTAACGAAGGTCTAGTTTGTATATTTCCTTGTTCAAAAACAATCTTAGTAATTTCATTATATAACTCATTACGTAATTCAAATTCTTTTGAACGCAATACATGAGTAACTCCTTGTAAACAATCAATTATTGGTGCTGCAAGATCGTATGTAGGCCAAATCCAATACTTGTTACCTGTCCTTGGGTGAGGAGAATTTATTATCCTCATCATAGTTGGATCGCGCATAGCGGTATTATCTGATTTCATATTTCCCTTAAATCGAATAATCACATTAGATAATTCTGTAGAAGAAAAGAATTTTTCTATGTTTGTTACATGGTTAAGATTAGTACGATGTTCACAGGATTGTTTATTCAATCTATTAGTTTTTAATATTTCAGATTTACATTCACAGATATATAGATAATTATCAATTAGCATCTGTTTAGTAATTTCATAAATTTTTTCAATGAAGTCTGACGAATAAGAAATTTCGTTAAATTTAATACCCATCCACGCTAAATTGTCTTCAATTATTTTATAGAATTTATTATCAACAGCATTGGGATTCGTATCATCAAAACGGAGTAATAGTTGACCGGAGTGTTGACGTGTATATCTCTCATTTAAACGAAATGCTTTGACATGTCCAAGATGTAAATAGCCATTTGGATTTGGTGAAAATCTTGTTATTATTTTTTTATAAGCAGAAAAATTTGGAAGATCAGGTAGAGGAAATTGTTCATCGTGTTTTGGTTTGGGTTTTAAATTTGGAAAATCTTTTTGTAGAAGTTCAATCTGTTCCGCAGGACTCATAGAATTAATCTGGTCAATAATTGGTTTAATATCTGGAATCAATTTCTTAATATTTGGCTTTAATTCAGGTTTTTCTGCAATAATTTTGTTAATGACAGAACCAAGATTTGCCTTACCGTCGTGTTGAGAAGCATTAAATAAACTATATTTAAAGACCAATTCCTGAATTTCTGGCTTGACCAAGATTTACCAATTCCTTGAAACCATATACTTAGTTATATTATTCAACAACAATCTGGCTCTAGTGTTAGGTAAATCAGAGAAAATATTATTAAATTCGTTTAATGCTTTTTCTGAGAGTTCATTGCAAATATTAGTTGCATAATCAAGTGACTTATATTTAGAGATCAAATCTAATAATTGTTGGTAATTACCTTCACGAAATTCACGATTATTATTAAAAAAAGATTCAATAAACTCCCGATCGGAATTATTACATGATTCTAATAAATGAATAAGAATTAATGTTCTTTTACCTTCAATTAGATCTCCGGCATATTCTTTACCATATTTACCATCGGCAGTAAGGTTGAGAATATCATCACGAATTTGAAATGCAATTCCTAAATTAGTGCCAAATTCTACAAATTTATTTTCGTCAATAGTATGTTTATTTGCAATCATATTTCCTAAACGAAAAGGAGTAATACATGTATACCAAGAAGTTTTTTTAGTACACATTATAAAATAATCGTCTTGTGAGATATCCCAATCGTTTGTGTTAGACCAAGATAATTCCATATGTTGTCCTTCAGTAGTTTCATTCAACATATTTATGAATTCGTCAATTATATTTAGTGTAAGGTCAGCTCCTAATAATGAATGATTATTTTGTAATAAAGACCACATTCTACCATGTAATGAATCTCCTGCGTTAATTGCCAATGGTATTGTATGTTTACGGTGGAGAACAGGTTGTCCACGACGGAGTTCAGATTCATCTTCGATATCATCATGAATTAATATCCAATTCTGGAATAACTCGAGTGATGAAGCAGTTAATAATGCATCATTTACTTGACCACCAAATGCTTGGCAAGTAAACAAGCAGATTGAAGAACGTATTCCTTTAGCAGGACGTAATGGATAATCGCGCATCATATTGTATAATAAATCAATTTCTTGTATACTGTGAGTTTTTGGAAGAAAATTTATAATAGTATCATCAATTAGTTTTTTGTTAGCCTGGATTTCAGGTTCAGACAAAACATCATTAGTATTATTCGTCATGGGTTCAACGAACCTTTGAGATCCAACTAGTAAGTGGTTCAGTAGTAATATATTCAGTAGATTTAAGATCTCGAATGTTTTTTGCTCCTACAAGAAACATAGTTGATTTGAGTTCTAAGCTTAATTGATTAATGGAATCTGTGAGTGACTTGTATGACTTTGACGCAGGTGTAAGCATAGGACGTGCAAACGCTCCGACATCAGCTCCAAGTACTATAGTTTTGGCAAGATCTAATCCATTACGTAAACCACCGGATGCTATAATAGGAATTTTCACAGAATTACGAGCAAGAAATACAGCAGCGGCAGTTGGTATTCCCCAATCCCAAAATAATGAACCAAGGTGGGATTTTTGTTTATTTTTAAATTTTTTAGCACGAAGTTGTTCAATACCCGCCCAACTAGTACCTCCCATACCTGCAATATTGATTGCGTGAACTTTATTTCTATATAATTTTCTAGCTACTGATGGAGATATTCCTGAACCAACTTCTTTAACGATTATAGGTATATCTAAATCTGAAGAAAGTTCTTTGATCCTAGATAATATACCAGAAAAATTTGGTTCGCCTTCAGGTTGTACAAGTTCCTGAAGAGGATTCAGATGGATAGCGAGAGCATCTGCATCAATCATTTTCAATAGTTTTTTAATGGATTTGTAATCAAGTCCTTGAGAAAGTTGTGCACCCCCAATATTTGAAAAAATAAATGCATTTGGAGCATTCTTTCTAACAACTTTAAAGCTTTTTGCCAAATCACTAGATAGTAAACCAGCTCGTTGACTACCAACACCCATACCAATACCAAATTCTTCAGCTGCTTGTGCTAATCTAGAATTAATTTTTTGTGCTGCAGGAGTTCCACCAGTCATTGAATCAATCAAAAATGGAAATTTAAAATTATGATTAAGGAATTTTGTAGATGTTTGAATAGCGTCAAGATTAATTTCTGGTAAAGCGCAATGAATCAACTCAACACATTCTAGAAGCGTTGTTTTATGCATAGCACTAATATTCTTTAACGCAAGATCAATACCATCTTTTTTACGATCCTTAATAATATCAATTGAACGTTTTTTGTTCAGCTTTTATCACCAACAAATAATGTTCCCACATGCTCGCCCTTTAATGCTTTCATTAAAGTGTGAGAATTCAGCCCATTAGTAATCTGAACTTCAATACCGAGATTAGCAATTTTCATACTTTGAGTTATTTTCGTTTTTATTCCACCAGTAACATCATAATCAAGTTTAGAAAATTTAAAATTATTGTGAAGATCAGAAATTTTTGGAATTAAACTTGATTTATCATCAATATCTTCATAGATTCCATCAATGTTAGAAGCAAAAACAACACGGGATGGTTTTAATAATCTACATAAATCCAATACAATAACATCTCCAGAAATAATATAGAATCCTTTTGAACCAAGTAAAACATCGCCAAAAGTAGTAGGTATAAGTCCAAAAGACAAGCTATGTGTTAATATTTTTTTCCAAGAATTAGGAATTTTATTGTTATTATACATATAGATTGGTGAAAAAGAAAATGTGTCGAGTTTATTTTTTTGAAAAACATTTATTATTTTACTATTTAGTAATTGCATCGAATCTCGAATTTTAATAACGGATTTAATAGAACGTGTAGGTTTATCAGATACACCATAATATTTTGCATAATAATGGCCAAAGGAACCTGCCCCATGAACTATCATCACAGGTCCGTCAAAGTTTTTAATAATTTTTGCAATATTATCAACAGAATTATAATTAAATGTCAAAGGTTTTAATTTATTAGTAACAACTGAACCTCCTAATTTTATAATTGTTAATCTTTTGACCATGTCCTTACGCCGTTTTGTGGTAATTTAACAGAAAATGATTTAAAACCATGATTATTTAATTCTTGAATAATTTTGTTAGTTTTCTTTGAAGGAGCAATAGCTATTATGGAACCTCCACCACCAGCTCCAGTAATCTTTGCCCCATATGCTCCAAATTCTAAACATAAATCTATCAGTTGATCAGTTATAGCTGTACTTAATCCAAAATCAGATAAAGTAGAATTAAAAAAAGTAAGCAGAGAACCTAATTTAATATAATCTTTTTGTAATAATGATTGGAGAACTTCTTTAGTAAGTATATGAGAGGAATCAACAAGACTATTAAAATAATTAGGTGTTAAATTCTGGAAATTATTGAATTTATTAATCATTTTTGATGTTTTACGACCTTTCCCACTGACTGATACGATAAATTCAGGAGTATAATCAAGACTGATTTTTTTAGGTTCGTTGCCTTTACGAAATAGTATCAACCCACCAAAAACACTAACAGCAACATCAATACCTGAAGGATTACCATGTATAATTTTTTCGCCATTCATAGCAAGATCATAAATGGTTTTTTTAGAAAGTTTTTCGTTAAAAAGCGATGCAATAGATGAGACAGTAGCGACACATAAAGCACTTGAAGAACCTAATCCAGAACCTCTTGGAATATGAGATTCTATTTCAAGAGAAAGATTTTCTTTTCTGTTTAAATAACTAAGAGTCTTATTTCTAACAACAGCAACCGGGTCATGTGTAAAATTGTAATTAGATGTGAGCCTTTGATGTTTATAATTGATAGTATTAGTGCGGGAAAATTGACATGAAACTCTAATATTTTGATTTATTGCAGCTGCAAGTGCTTGAGATCCATGAACAACAAAATGTTCTCCTGAAATTATAATTTTACCAGGAGCTTCTGCAATTGAGATCAAAGTACTTTATAAAATACATTACAACAATAAAAATCAACGGTTAATTGAGTATTAATAGAACAAGAAAATTAATCGTCGTCAGTTAGTTTTGTCTCAAAGTCCTCAATTGAAGAAGACAATGATTCATTTACAGATAGTTTACCCAATTGTTGAAGAACTGAACGAGCAAGTAACCACATAACAGCAGCTAATGCTTTTCGTCCTCTGTTATTTGCAGGAATAACAAAGTCAATATTTTCAGTAAGATTATCTGTATCACAAATTGCTATAACAGGTATTCCAACACTAGTAGCTTCAACAACTGCTTGTTGATCCATTGCTGGATCAGTTACCAATACTGCTTCTGGATCAATATGATCAGGATATAATGGATTAGTAAAAGTCCCTGGCATAAAACGACCAGTTAATGGAAGTGTCCCGGTTATCTCAGCAAACTTAGTGACAGGAGTTTTACCATACTCACGAGAAGAATAAACAACAACTCGATTAAGATCAAGATTTGAAATCATTTTAGAAGCTATTTCAATACGTTCTAAAGTTTTACCAACGTCAATTATATGTAATCCATCTTGACGCGTACGACTAACAAAAGAAGCCATAGATTTAGTTTTGACTAAAGTACCTACTCTAATCCCAGTAGAAAGTAGAGTCTGTTCCGACATTTGTTGAGTAATGGAATCAGGAAGAGTTCCAGAATCCTCTATACTATCATTTTCAAATTCAATCGACATATTTGTTAACCCTCGCAATAGGCATCGACAAACCATTATTTATAAAGTTAGTTTCGTCAATACGAATTAATTCATTTAGTTTAGAAACTCTTTCTCCACCAACAACTCCACTTTTCATCATAACAGCCCCAGATCCAATAGAAATATGAGCTAGATGAGGATCTATAGTATCACCTGATCTATGCGATGCAATAATTGCATAGTTATTTTTATTACACAAGGCTGCAAATTCCATAGCATCTCCTAAAGCTCCTGCTTGGTTTACCTTTAGTATTACAGAATTTCCAGCTTTTTGATCAATTCCTTTTTGGAGTATAGAAGTATTAGTAACGAATAAATCATCTCCAACAATTAAACAGTTATTATTTTGAGACGAAAGACGAGTAAAATCAGAAAAAGCTTCTTCGTGTAAAGGATCTTCAACATAAATTAAGCGATATTTATCAATCAATTCCAATACATATGAAATTTGGTCTTCAGGAGTACGTGATATATTTTCACGCGAATAAACATAAAGTTCCTTATCAGGATTCCAGAGAGATGAAGAAGCAACATCTAAACCCAATCTAATTTCAAAACCAACAATATCAGAAACAGTGTCAATTGCTTCTTTTGCAACTTCAAGTGCACTAGTATTAGAAAATTGTGGGGCCCATGCGCCTTCGTCCCCTTTACCTCCTGAGAATTTTGAATCTTTTTTGTCAATAATTTTTTTTATTTCTTTATGAACCATAAGGTTAGCTCTAATTCCAGAATGAATAGAATCAGCTCCTAATGGATATGAAAGAAATTCCTGAATGTCTGTAGAACCATTTCCTGCATGCATACCTCCTCCTAAAACATTTCCTAATGGCAAAGGCATTTGAATAGGATTTCCGTCTGAAAGTAATTCATAAATTTGTTTATTAAGATATTTTGCAGCTGCATCAACTGAAGCAAGAGATATTGCATATGCAGCGGAACCACCAATAGAGGAATAATTTGTTGTTCCGTCTATTTTTCTTAATATATCCCTAACGTCATAAATATCTGAAGCATCAGCTCCAATTAAATGAGATTTGTATTCATTTAGGTATTCTACAGTATCCTTACAATTAGTATTTCTGAATGCAACTGCTTCAAATTTTCCTACACTAGCACCAGCAGGAGAAGAAGCAGTACCAATTATATTACCAATAGAAACCTCAACTTCTATAGTCTCACTGCCACGACTATTGTAAATTAAACGTGATTTAATATCTGTGATTTGTGTCATATTATCTCTTTTCAGTAGAATTATTAAATAGATTCTCGATCAAATTCAGAACGTTTATGTGATAATCTTTCATGATATTTTACTACTTGATCAATGACATTAGAATTAGACAATAACATCCTTCTACAACAATATCGAGTAACACCAAGTTCTGTTAGAACTTCAGCAGGATCGCCACCATTAGTAACCCTAGTTTCCAATTCCTCCAGTTTATCAGCTACAACCCCACCACAACTAAAACAACGTACAGGTATAATCAAACAATTTCACCAAAATTTAACGATATGATTTTTGTTTTCTCCGTCTCGCGCCGGGACCGCCAAATTTTTTAGATTCAGTACGTCTAGAATCACCAGAGAGTAGATGTTTATCAAAATCTGTAATACAATTTTTTATTTCTTTAGTTTTAAAATGTGCATCTAATGCACGGCAAATTGCTATTGAACATGCTTCTGCTTGTCCCATAAATCCACCACCAGCTACGCGAACATTAATATCAACTTTATCACGATGTTTGCCAATTAGCTCAAGAGGAGTTAACATTCTTTCTCGAGCAATGAGTGGAGTAATTATTTCAACAGGTTTTTTATTTATGTAAACTCGGCCTTTACCTGTAGTGACTACTGCAGTAGCTTTTGCAGTTTTTCTTGACGCAGGTATCAACTTAGATTTTTTCTTCATGATACTTTATTCCATCCCATAGATGAACATAAGTCACCAATGGTCATATAATAAGATAATGATTTAGTAGGTAAAGCATTATCAATTGTAGTGAATTTTTTATCTTTATATTTTTCAGGAATTGAAATATAAACTCTAAGGCGTTTTTTTGCATCTATACCTCTAGGTTTAGTTCTTGGCAGCATACCACGAACCATCTTTTCCATATAAGTATCAGGTCTCCTCGGATGAAAAGGACCGTGTTTTGGATGTACACGACTAGATATTTCCAATCTTAATTCATTTTCTTTGAGAATATTCCGAGTACTACCGGACATCAAAATTTTTTCTGCATTAACTAAAATAACGCGATTGCCGTTTAGTAGAGTTTTAGCAATATTAGAACAAAGTCTACCAGCTAAATGTTTGTCGCCATTAATTATAACTGTAGATTCAGATTCAGGCAATAAAGATTTTCACTCCTTTACCTTCAGGATTTGTTTCTACTAATTTTTCTATCAACAGAGTTTTTCCTCCGGCGTTATGAATTTTTTCTTTGGCAGTTTGTGAAAAATCAACAGCTCCAATTGTAAGTGAATGTTCAATTACTCCACCTCCAAGAACTTTACCCGGAATAGCAACAACATCACCATTCTTTGTAAGTTTAGATAATTTTCCAATATTTATCTCATGATTGTGTTTAAGTTTTTTAAGTACATCATTCCATAACTTAGAATTATTTTTTCTTGCTACACGTTTTATAGATTCGATCCTATAATCATTAAATACCAATTCATACAGACTCCTTAACAGATTCAGTAATTTCATTTAATTTAGTGTTTAATATATTTGTAGCTTCTGATAATATATCGCTAGCTGGAAGACTTCCAGTTGATTCTAATGTTAAGTGAAATGTAGAAGGATCTTCAGTATCAGTAAGTGTAGAAACAGAAACAGGTTGCCACTTTGCATGATCACGACCTTTACCTAATTTTGCGTAAGCTTCTAATTTAATTTCGTGATCTGGCGCGAGTTTAACAATTGGAATATTATCAACATATGGTTTTACAGATTCATCTTCAGACCTGAGATCTCCTGAATAAATTGTTTTTACATCATCAGTAGCAACCGCATTAAGTACCAATAACACACGACATTTAGAACAACCAAGATCTGTTTTACAAGAACAATCTTGTGGTAAAACATAACCTTTCAAATCGGTAGATAAAGGTATTAATCCTAAACGATGGGCAAGGATTTCGTCATAAAGTACAGAAGAATTTTGTTGAATAACGACATCGTCAATTGCCATACAAGGCACTTCACTAATAGCAAACCGGCGTAATGCATTAGCATAGACTCGATCTACACCCTTAATCGAGACTTTTATGCGTGAATCTGAAGATTCGAGAATTTTAATAGCAGTCAATATATATCTCCTTAATTATACCTTAGTAAACGCATCGTATTACAATTAAAACCTTATCATTTTTCGATAAAGATTAATTAGAGGCGTCAATTAGATATGTATAAAATTGTCGGCCGAATTCAAGTACATAGTAAGAATAATGGGTAGAGATGTGAGTGGTACAAAAAAGATCGTTCCAGCACTCTCAAATATCAGAGGTATAGGCAATAATTTAGCGCATTATATAATACGATCTTTAGATATTGATAGGAATCAAAGGATGGGAATGTTGTCGGATGAACAGATCAAATCTATAGAAGATAGCCTCAAGAGTATAGAAAATTCATACCCAGCATTTGACTTAAATAGACAAAAAGAGATGCAAAATGGAAAAGATTCACATGTATTAGAAACAGATCTTATCGTTGCTAAGAAACAAGATATTGATTTAGAAAGAATTTTACAAAGCTGGAGAGGTACAAGACATTCTTTAGGACTAAAGGTACGAGGTCAGAGAACCAGATGTACAGGAAGATCAGGAAAAGTAGTAGGTGTACGTAAATCAACATTAAAACCAGGCACGGCGAGCAAGTAGATGGGAGATCCAAAATTTTCTAGAAAAAAAGCAAAACGACCAAGAAATCCATGGCAACGTAATTTATTAAAAGAAGAATTAGAACTAGTTGGAAAATTTGGATTAAGAAATAAAAAAGAATTACACAGAGCATCAACTGAACTTTCAAGAATAAGAAATCAAGCAAGACAACTTTTAGCTGCACCAACTGAAGTAAGAACATCAAAAGAGTCCATATTACTATCATCTCTTGTAAGAAAAGGAATAGTAACTAATGATGCAACACTTGATAATATTTTAGCACTGAATGTTTCAAATATTTTAGAAAGAAGACTTCAAACAATTATTTTGCAGAAAGGTATAGCCAGAACTCCACACCAATCTAGACAATTAATTACACACGGACATGTATCTATTGGTGAGAATAGAATAACTATACCAGGATATATAGTAAAACAAAATGAAGAATCACAAATACAAATGACAGAAGGAAGTACGTTTGTCCTGCCAGAAGAGAAAGTTAAGAAACAGGAAACAGAAAACATTTCTATTGAAAATGAAGACAAAAATAATAAACAGGAATTAGATTCAACAGCTAAACCAGTAAAAGATACCAATAAACAGAAAGATTCAACAGCTAAACCAGTAAAAGATACAGAGGTTAAAAAGAATGAGTAAAAGTGACGTATCAAAAAAATGGGGAATAGTTCATATTTTTAGCAGTTATAATAATACAATTGTGCATATAACTGATCTAAGTGGTTCTGAAACAATAGCAATAAGCTCTGGAGGAAGACATGTAAAAGCAGATAGATTTCAAGCTACACCATATGCAGCAATGAAATCTGCACAAGCAGCTGCAGAAGTAGCAAAATCGAAAGGAATAGAAAATCTACACATCAAAGTACGTGCAGTCGGTGGAGTAAAATCAAGAACTCCTGGACCAGGTGCACAAGCAGTTATTAGAGCAATAGCGAGAGCAGGTTTTAGAGTTGGAAAAATTGAAGATGTAACTCCAATTCCACATGATTCAACAAGAAAAGCAGGTGGAAGAAGAGGAAGAAGAGCATAGTTTTTATTGATTAATTGAGCTTCAAGTTCTGTGTTCTAGAAATGTGTGGAATCACAGGATATATTGGAACAAACAATGCAGCTCCAATATTATTACAATCGCTAAAAAGAATGGAATATAGAGGATACGATTCAGCAGGTATTGCTACAATTCATGAAAATAAATTAATCGTAAAAAAAGGAATAGGAAGAATTGATATAATTAACAAGGATATTAACTTCAAAAATATGTCAGGGAAAACAGGAATTGCTCATACACGATGGGCAACACATGGATCAGTAACAGAAGAAAACAGCCATCCTCACAAATCATGTAATGACAAAGTAGCTATTGTTCATAATGGAATTATAGATAATTACCGGGAATTACAAAAGACATTATCTTCAGAACATAAAGTAAAAAGTGAAACAGATACAGAAGTTATCGTACATTTAATAGAAGAAGAATATAAAAAAGAAAAAGATCCGATTAAGGCAATAAATAATGTTATTTCAAAGCTAACAGGAAGTTTCGCACTTGTAATACTTTTTAAAGATCGTCCAAATGAAATGTATGGAGTAAGAAAATATGCACCATTAATAATTGGAACGGGAAAAGGAGAAAATTTTATTGCAAGTGATATAGTGTCATTTATTGATTATACAGATAATGTAATATTTTTAGAAGATAAAGAAATAGTTAAAGTTACAGCAGATTCAATAGAAATAATTAATTTTAGTGGTAAACAAGTAGTACGAGATAAAACCCATGTAGCTTGGGAAGCAGCAGATGTATCAAAAGAAGAATTTTCTCATCATACATTAAAAGAGATACATGAACAAAATGATACCATCAGTAATGCTTTAAATCAGAAAGAAGCAGATTTAACTAATTTTATAAAAGAATTAAAAAGCGCAAAAAATGTTTTTCTGACTGGTTCAGGATCTAGTTATCACGTTGCCTTAATATTAAGAAATATGTTGACAAAAATCGCAAAAATTCCTGCGCAAGCATTCCTATCAAGTGAATCAGATGAATATGAAGAAATGATTAATGATGAATCAGTATTAATTCCCATATCACAAAGTGGAGAAACTGCAGATTTACTAGAAGTAATTCGCAAAGTAAAGAACAAAGGAGTTAAAATCCTATCGATATACAACACAGAAGAATCATCGTTATCAAGAATGAGTGATGTAAGTCTATATTTGAATTGTGGACCAGAAATCGGTGTGGCAGCTACAAAAAGTTTTACGGCACAATTGGCCATTACATATAAAATAATTTTTAAATTATGTAAAATGGAAAACGCGAAAAACGAATTAGAAAAATTACCGTCTAACATAAATGAGCTTTTAAATAATAAAAAATCTTTAGAAGAAATAATAGAATTATTTAATAAATCAAATGATGTATATTTTTTGGGTAGATCAATTCATCATCCAATTGCGTTAGAAGGTGCACTAAAATTAAAAGAACTGGCATACATTCATGCAGAAGGTATGGCAGCAGGAGAACTAAAACATGGTACGTTAGCTCTTGTAGAAGAAGGAACTCCAGCAGTTATAATAAATCCAAATGATGAAACTTACCAAGATACAATCAGCAATGCAATAGAAATGAAATCTAGAGGAGCTAAAATAATAGGAGTATCGTCAATTAATGACAGTGTATATGATTACTGGATAAAGATTCCCGAAGTAGATAAAATCCTTTATCCCATATTAGAAGTAATTCCACTTCAAATTTTAGCTTACTATACAGCTATTAGAAGAAAACACAATCCTGATTATCCAAGAAACTTAGCAAAATCAGTAACTGTAAAATAAAAACTAAACATCAGTAATTTCATCGTTGTCAAGCGAGAATGAAGTTAATCTATTACCTTCTTTATCATAACAACATAATTCATTGTTTTCGTCCTTAGTTTTACCGTGAGAACTATCACAAAATGGATATGTTTTACTAATACCGCACATGCAGATTTTAACTTTGTCACCAGAAGGTGTAATATGAATAAATGGTTTATCAGTAGAATGTTTAATCAATCGAGTCATGAAAAAGATATCTCAACAATGATTAATAAATCATCTAAATAAATTAGTGGGCACGCCCGGATTTGAACCGGGGACCTTCGCCATGTAAAGGCGATGTCCTAACCATTCTAGGAATCTTTAGATTCAGGCTAGACGACGCGCCCCACCATATATTTTTCGTCAGGAATTATTTTAAGTATTCATGCTTAAATTATATTTTAATAATAATCATAGGGAACTATGTCAAACGATATTTTGGTAATTGATCCAAGCATAGCAGGAGTATCTGGAGATATGTTACTAAGTTCAGCTGTAGATCTGGGAGCAGATGAGAAGTCAACTATAGACAATATATTATCAATAAAAGACCATTTTAGTGAATGTAATAAACTTGAAGTTAATTTTAATAATGTAACTAAAAACGGATTCCGTGCGAAAAAAGTCGAAATAAAAATAAAAGAAGATATCAAAGAGCGTAATGTCAAAATACTAAATGATAAATTAGAGAATTGTATTGAGTCGATTTCTCTATCAGATTCTGCAAAAAATTTCATTAGAAAATCTTTTTTTACACTAATTGAAGCTGAAAAATATCTTCATGGAATGGAAAGTAAAAAATTACATTTACATGAAGCAGGATCTATAGACACATTTGTAGATATAATTGGAACAGCATCTGCATTTGATAATTTAGGAATATTCAATCTAGAAGAGATTATAACAACACCAGTATCGATCGGAGGGGGTGAATTATCTTTTTCTCATGGAAAGATGCAAAATCCGTCACCAGCAGTATTAGAAATAGCAAAGGAAAACGAATTAATAATTAAAGGTGGGCCAGAAAAATATGAAATAGCAACACCAACAGGAATGGCAATGTTGGCTTCTTTAGCTAAAGTAAGTCAGGAAGTATTTCCTGTGTTAAAACCAAAAATAATAGGCATAGGAGCAGGTACATTGGAGTTTGAAACTGTTCCAAACATTTTACGTTTAACATTAGGAGAAAAATCAATTTTACTAAAAGACGAAGTAACAGTAATTGAAACTAATGTAGATGACATTACTGGAGAAGAATTAGGTTATGCCTTACAAAAAATTATGTCATTTGGAGCACGTGACGTCTCAGTAATTCCAATATTCGGGAAAAAAAATCGTCCATCGCATTTACTACGAGTAATTACAGATATAGACAAATCGGAATATTTTTCAAATTTAATCATACAAGAAACTGGAACATTAGGGGTAAGAATATATCCGACTTCCAGATATATTCAAAAACGAGAAGAAATTATGTTAGATGTAAAAATTAATAACAAATCAGAGAAAATCACGGTAAAGATTTCTAAAACAGAATCTGGAAAAATTATTTATTTCAAACCTGAATTTGACCAAATTAAAGAATTAGCGGAGAAATATAATATCAACTTAAGAAAATTAAAAGAAGATATTAAAAATCAGATTAATAATAAATTATTTAATTGATTTATTTTTAGCAATTGTAGAAGCTATAACACCTGCGGCAATTCCAGAGTCAATGTTAACAGTAGCAATTCCAAGAGAACAAGATTGTAACATACTCATTAAAGCTGATATTCCTTTATCACCATAGCCATAACCGATCGAAGTAGGCACGCCAATTACTGGAATGTCTACCATACCTGCAATAATTGATGGCATAGCACCCTCACGTCCGGCAACAGCAATAATTACATCAACATCTTCTTTGATGACAGATGACAATGAATCAAACAATCTATGTATTCCTGCAATTCCAACATCATAACAGGTAATAATTTTACATCCAACTTCTTCTAGTATGACTTTTGATTCTTCAGCAACAGGAATATCTGCAGTACCTGCAGTAATTATTGCAACACTACCCGAAAGTTTTTGTCTAGGTTTTTGATTAGATATAACAATTGTACGGGCAAGGTCATTAGTTTTAATATATTTCTTTGGAAATGTTTTGGATATTTCTTTAAGACAAGATGAATTAATACGACTAATAATAACTTTACCGGAATTTTGAAACATACTTTTAGCAATTTTGACTACTTGTTGAGTAGATTTACCCTCGGCCAGAATTATTTCAGGAATGCCTTTTCTGGAAGCACGGCCGGTATCAAGTTTTGCAATACTACCAACTTTAATAATTGAATCTAATTGAAGAAGTTTCTTAGCTTTACTAGCGGAAAGATTACCAGATGCAACCTTTTCAAGTATTTCATCTATGTTCATTTTTTGAAGATGATTTATTTAGATTCCCTGATTTATAACCTGACAGTTCGAGAGTAACAAACTTAAACCCAAGTTTCTTTAATTTACTATCGATTTTGTCCATAATTGATTCATTCAATAACAAAAATCTTTCAGAAGGTCCAACCTCAATACGAGCAATATCACCATGATCTCGTACACGTAAGATTTCAATACCGGTAAGTTGTTTTATAATAATTTCAGCTTGCTCGATTTTATCTAATTTATTCAATGTAATAGGTTGACCATGTGCTATACGAGAAGAGAGACACGGAGATGAAGGATTATCAGCAGTTGGTAAATCAAAATGCTTGGAAATTTTTCTAATGTCAAGTTTACTTAATCCGAGTTCAGCAAAAGGATGAAGAATATCATTTTCTGTTGCGGCAGTAAGACCGGGTCTAAAATCAGACAGATCGTCAAAATTCGTACCGTCAACAATTGTTTTAATATTTCTTTTTTTTGCAAGAGATGTCAATGTTGTAAATAATTCAGATTTACAATAATAACAACGATTTGATGGATTTTGAAGATAATCAGGATTTTCCATTTCATGAGTTTGAATTATCAAATGATCTATTCCAATAAGATTAGCAAGAGATTTGGTATTTGCCAGATCCTGACGTGAAATACTAGGAGAATCGGCAGTGACAGCAAGTGCATTTGAACCCATACTCAAAAAGGCAACTTTTGCTAACAAAGTACTGTCCACTCCACCAGAAAATGCCACTAAAACAGAGTCACGATGATTAAACCATGATATTAGTTCTTGAAGTTTTAAATTTACGGTACTTTGCAATTTCTATGTTTGTATAAAGAACTCGATATTTAAAATGTTTACAGTATAAATTATTTTATTTGAATTGTAGTAGTTTCAGTTACAATAACATCCACTGGAATATCATATTCAGTGGTTGGAATACGATCAAGAACCTGAAAATCAAATGCTAAAGCAATTTTAGTATGACCTGCATGAGTAAGAAAAATATCATAATAACCATGACCAAATCCGATTCTGTTACCGAATTGATCAAATGCTATACCGGGGATTATAATTATATCAAATTCAGTACAAACAGGTTCATCAAAAGGTTCAAGAATCCCAAATGAATTTATTTTCAAGGAATCACGAGAATTAATTTTATAAAATGTCAATGTTTTCTCAGAGGAATTTAATTTAGGCAAACAAACTTGTTTGTCAAGACTAAGTGCATAATCAATCATATCAT
>JACAFT010000013.1:0-27829 GCA_013378375.1 Nitrososphaerota archaeon | reverse complement strand
GTCGTTGAACCAGTTCCAGAACCTGTCGTTGAACCAGTTCCAGAACCTGTCGTTGAACCAGTTCCAGAACCTGTCGTTGAACCAGTTCCAGAACCTGTCGTTGAACCAGTTCCAGAACCTGTCGTTGAACCAGTTCCAGAAATTGAGGAAATAGAAGTACATGAAGGAGAAGTAATTATAACAATCGAGAATTTAAAATACATTCCCAATGAAATTACTGTGCGTCTAGGTACTATAATCACATGGATTAACAAAGACAATAGCGATCCATTATATGCAGAACATACAGTAATGATCGATGAATTAAATGCAAAGTCACCTGAAATAGTGTTTGCAGGCGGCGCAAAGGAAAAATGGAGTTATACATTCAACGAGATAGGCGAATTCAGCTACTACTGCAGTATACATCCATTTATGAAAGGAAAAATAATCGTAGTAGAATAATGAATACAAATAGCAAAGGCTATGTTTTATAAATTAAAAAAAATTATTGGGCAGATAACTGCTTTTGCAGTTATCTGTCCTGGATTAGTTTTACTTTCTTGATCTAGCGAAGAGAGTTCCTGATATGACTATTAGGACTACACCTAGGCCAATAGCCACGTATGAAATAGGACTAACTACTTCTTCAGTCTTAGTGATTTCGATTTCATTGACTTTTTCAACTACTTTTTCGACTTCGACTTCAACGACTTTTTCGACTTCAACGATTCTCTCTACTTCGACTTCTCTCACTACTTCAACTTCCTGAATTACGTCGACTTCAACTACTCGTTCGACTTCAACGATTTCAGTTCGTGTTAGGTCAGGAATGTTTTCCTTGAGTCCAAGTGCCAGAAGGCTACCTTGTGAAGCATGGCTTGCGAATAAGAATCCACCGCCACCACCAACGTGTTGAATGATTCTATGTGTACCTTTACTGTCAGCACCAATTACTGGAGCTACACTAACGGCAACACCAAAGAATTTCTTTCCAAGTCTTTCACCTGTTGCAGTATCGAACATGTGCAAGTTACCATCGGCTGCATATACATAGAGTACTCCTCCAGTAACTAGCAAACCGCCTCGGAAACCTGCAGTATCACTTAGATCAGCTTCCCATGCGATTTCACCAGTGTCTTTGTCGACCGCATAGACCCAACCTCGGTCTACACATTCTTCACACTGTGAACTCATACCTGCTCCGTTATTACCGAAGTCAGTCATAGGTTTGACATCCTGCATTCCTTTGTTTATATGGAATCCTGCATAGATGTTCTTGCCGTCATATGCAATATCAGATTCTAGACATTCAGTGTAACACATAGTGTACCATGGATCATCACTAGGATAGTTTGCCCAAGCCTTATTCATGTGTTCTTTTGTTATACGACAACATGCGTCAGGGTGTGTTGGAGAACCATCAGGTCCGACTCCATAGTTAGTACAGTTACTAACACCGCCAGCTCCTGCATTTTCTTGTCCAGCTGGACACCATGCACGATCAATGGCTGGAGGTTCAAATACCCATACAGGTTCACCTGTTGCGGCATTCAATGAATAGATTAATCCATTCTTACAACCTTTAACAAGAGTGTCTACTCCAGCAGATTTAGCTAGAATTCCACCCCATGAACAGTCCATGTCCCATAGGTCACGTGGGTTTGTAGCAAACCACCAAGTCAATTTACCAGTATCTACATTTAGGGCAATTATACCACTACCATGTAGGTTTGGTCCGGCTTTGTAACTTGAATTTGGATAAGGTCCAATATCACCAGTTCCCATATAGACTAATCGTAATTGTTCATGAATTGGGTAATTACCCCAAACAGTTGCAATTGCAGAAGTTGTGTGAACTTTACCATAACGTGGAGTACCTTCTACCATGTTAATCCAGTCATTTACGACTGCATCAGCAGGTACGTCTCTACAGTTTATAGCATTCTTGCCTTCAAAGAAGTCAGGGAATGAAAAGTACCATCCGTTACCGTCAGCGTCATCACATTGTTCTTGTGCCCAATTTGGTTCGCCTTGTTCATGAGGCATAACCCATGTTCTCCACAATTCTGTGGCAGAATCACCTTCGCCTCCAGCAATAACGCTAGCCATATCAAATCCTTTGACACTTGCGCGTCCTCCTAAGCCACTGCCTCCCATAATAGGAAAGACCATGGTATCACCTGAAAACATTGGAGGGTGATTTGAAAGACCTGAGAAGTATCCCATGTTACCAAGGGTTCCCACACGTCCTGTAATAGGATTACCTAATTCTTCATTAGATTTACCTGCACCAGTTCCACATAATTTGTCTGGTGTCATTTCCCAAGCAAGAGAACCATCTTCAATGTTCCAAGCTGCAAGGTAACAAGACCAGCTGCTCATGATTAACCAACCGTAAGCACGGTAATAATTCATGGCGTGGACATGTCCAAAAGTACTAAATGCACCAGGTCCACCAATGTATGGAAATTCGGCCATCTGTCGATCGGTATCTAATTGACTACCACCGTCAGATTCCCAAACTAAACTTCCATCATCCATGGAAACTGCATGGATATAACGAGTGTTCTTCGCGATGTAAGCAACACCATCAACAATAATTGGTGGCGCACTCGAACCGGTCTGAGCTCGTGTCAGCATATGTGTATCCATGTCTTCGGGGTATGGATAGATCCATTTTGTTTCTAACCATTCTACATTTTCGCTATTTATTTCAAATTGTGGACTATAACTACCACCTGTTGGTTGATAGTTAATAAATTCCCAGTTACCAGTAACAACTTTTGGAACACCACCGCCACCAGGAGGACCTCCTGGATCAAATGCATTAGCCTGATTGGCTACTAATGCAAATGAGGATAGTGCTAAAAGAGTAGCAACTAGCAACCCAACTAAAGTTAGTTGTCGAGTCATGAAATTAGTTATCCCTTACTTTTATATAAGTGGAAACGATGAAAATTAAATTATAGAGAAAAAAGATTATCTCAATACGATTATTTTGGACATATTACCATAAATTGCACACATAATTGTAATATATGTCTAAACAGCTAGTTAATTTTGTCAATGAAATTAATTTACATTTTATTAGTAGTACTAACAATTCCTTGGGTTGCAGGAACAGAAAAAGAAGAAACATCAATCACAATACTAAAAGAAGATACACAAAACAACAATATGGTAAGAGTTTCTGCAATATTAAGAGGAGAAGATGGTCGACAAATAAATAATGAAATAATTACTTTTTACGTTGTTGATAATTGGGAATTGAATCCTGATAAATCAATAACGGTTACAAATAGAATAACAGATGAGAATGGAAGTTCTTACATTGAATTACAATACAAAGATAATAAATACTCGGTACAAGTTAGATTTGATGGAAGTAATGAATACAAAGAATCAGAAAGTGAAATAATCATAATAGAGAAAGAAAATATTGAAACCGAAGAATTGCCGAATCAAATTTTTATTTTGATTTCAATATTAACATTAGGAGTAGTTGGATCATTAATATTATATGTCTTAAGTAAAAATAAAAAAAGATTTACTTAACGATTAAGATGCGTCTTGTTTTTTGAATATGTAAAAAGCAATAGCAGCAGGAAGAATAACCCAAGCTAATAAAACAGCTGTAAGCATTCTAGAAGCAACAATAGAACCATATTCTTGCAACAAGTATGAAGCTTGAGGTCCAAGTTCTCCTCGTAATGGACTATCCGCCATGTGCATTAATGCAAGTATACGTGTTGTTTCGACAGGATTAACTAATGTCAATGGGACCAATAATGCATCTGCATTCAATGCAACGGTAATAACACCCAAGAAACCACTATCATAAATTACTACTAAGACAAACCACAAAAATAGTGCAGTTCCAATAGCTGCAGCTCTTGTCTTAACCGAAACAGAAATAACAAAACCAAGTCCAACTCCTGCACCTGCTAATAATAACGAATAAATTAACGCAAAGATAAATGACAAAATAAATTCTGGATTGGTTGAATAAACAATTAGTTCAGCTCCACCATAGCCCAAGAACATTGCTAATGTTAAAGATATAACAAGACCAAGGTATTTTCCTATAAATACTTCAAATTTAGTAGCAGGCTGTGAAAGTAGATATTCCAGAGTACCTGTTTCACGTTCTCCAGCAATTGATGTGGAAGACATAGCAAGAGATACAAGAGGTACCAATGGTACTGCAAGAGTAATTAGTGTTCCAACAACCATACCTGGATAATCTTGTGGTAATAATCCGCCAGCTCCAAGAATAATATAAGGTACACCTAAAGCCAAAAAGAAGAAAGTTACACCAAAAGTGATAAGCCATTTACTCTTAAGTGAATCCTTTAATTCCTTACGTAAAATCATGTAAAATGCATTTGCCATTATTGATCACCGGTAATTTTCATAAAAGCATCTTCAAGATTTGGTTCTTCAATCTTAAAGTCTTTAATAGCACAATCAGATGCCCGTAAATTGTTTAATACATCAAGCTTTCTAGATGGGTCAATTCCCATTTCCAACCAAGAGCCTTCAACTGAAATGTCGTTTGCGCCAGATTTCTCAAGTGCTACAATTGCATCCTGTTCCTTAGATGAATCAGTTAATTCAATATACATTTGAGCTGATAAATCAAGTTGTTTAAAGAGATCTTTAACAGTGGACTTTGTAACTAATTTTCCTTTGTTAAGTAACATAATTTGTTCAGCAACATGATCTACATCTCCAAGAAGGTGTGTAGTTAATACTACAGTCTTTCCTTCCTCGACCAATAATTTAATAAGATTTCTAAATTCTAATTGACGTCGAACATCAAGGTTTGCAGTTGGTTCGTCAAGTAATAAAACAGGAGGATCAGAAAGTAATGCAACAGCAAGCATTAGTCTTTGTTTCATTCCACCAGAAAGTGCGCCAACAGGTTGTCGTGCCCAGGCTTCAAGACCAACAAATTCAATTAATTCTCTAACACGTGCACGTTTAACATCACGCATATCACCAAAGTATCTTAACTCTTCTTGTACACTAAGGTCGTCATAAAGTGCAGGGTGTTGTGGAACATATCCTATTAGTGACTTTGCTTTTTTAGGATCTTGTTGGATATCAATACCATCAATTTGAATAACACCATTAAACTCCTTCAACCCTAACAAACATTTTAGAAAAGTAGTTTTACCTGCACCATTTGGTCCAAGTAATGCCCAAGCGCCACCACGATTTACTTCTAATGATAAATCGTCTAGTGCTTTAAAATCATCGTATTTTTTAGTAACGTGTTGCGCATTTACCATAAATTCTGTTGACAAACAAACTCCCCTTTATGCATCATCGTTATAGGTGTTATTAAGTATTATGTGAAAAAATGTCAGAAAGTGAATGGGCCAACATCTTCTGCACGTTTTTGAATAATATCCAAAGCTTCTTTTGGACTAATCTGACCACGTACAGCAAGATTCAATTGAGTTAACATTTCTCCTTCAACAAAATCCCAATCAGGAAAACCAGGTTTCACATTAAGTTCTCCTTTATCAATCGCGTCAAACACTGTGTCAAAGTGTCGAATTGTTCCTTCATCAATTAACTCTTTGACATGTGAATCTTCATAAACTGAACGCCGAGTAGGAACTGATAGTGCTAACGGATCCATAGCAACAATCAACTGAGTAGCTGCAACAGTTGCCCATTGAATAAATACCCATGCGGCACCCGGGTTTTTAGAATATCGTGGAACAGCTAATCCAGCCCCAGTATAATGATGAGAAGCACCAGCTTCGCCAACAGGATTTCTTGCATAACCAACCTTTCTCACAACATAAGACTCTCCAGGAATATCCATCATTGATGCAAATTCTGTAAGATTAATACATGTAGCAGCTCGTTGTTGAGCCATAGATTCTGCAGCAGGAGCCCATCCATAAAACGGGGAATTTGGTTCTGCATATTTACCAACTTCTATATAATGTTCAAGAGCAGTAAGTGCGGCATCACTATTAATTACAGGAGTGATTGTGCCATCTTTTTTAATATCCCAAAGTTTCCCACCGAAAGAATACAACCAATTATGAAACTCCATAATTATAGATGTAAATTTGGCAGACATCTGCACAGTACCGAATTCAGCCCTACTAGGATGATTGAAATGTTTACAATCTGCCAAATATTCATCCCAAGTATTAGAAATTTCACGTCCTGCTTCGTCATATAGATCTTTTCTAAAGAAACGAATCATAAGAGGCACTTCTTGAGGATATTGCATTAATCTTCCATTAAACTCGACATTCCAAGGATTATAACTTAAATTGGGAGGATATGTGCAAGTAAAATCAATCACAGGTTTTTCAAAATCAGCAGGATTAAGACCTGGGTAAGTCAATTCAGGAAATCTTTCCATTAGTTCTTCAACAGGAATTATATGTGGAGCAAAACGACCAACTTGAGAAACATCGACGTTCATCACATCATATAATGATGATTGAGTAGAAATAGCCAATAGACACTTTGACAAATTATTTCTATAAATATCAAATTCTAATAACAAATCAAGACCAGTAGTAGACATAAAATCGATCTTATTTCGATGAAGTGCCCTCGGACCTACCTCAGCTTCAATCGCACATCGAATTTGAGTACCTTCAGTTTTATCAGAAATTGATTCAAGCCATTTTATAAATTCAAGATATGATTCCGGAAGATAATTTTGTGGATTTTTTGGTACTGCAAGTCGAGTATATCTATCCCCTAGAACACTTGAATTAGCAGGTGTAAAAGTTTCCTCAGGTTTACTTAAAGCATTCAGGCCATAATAACCGGTAGCACCTAGACCTAATGCAGCCCCGGTCAATCCAAGAAATTTACGTCTAGAAATATTAGAAGTCAAACAAATTAGGGTTATACTCGTTCGAGATAAATATTTTGTAATTATTTACAATTATTTATTATCTATTCGTTTAATATACACATTACCGGGATTAAAAATGACTGAAGTAATAGTTAACAACCTCACAAAAAAATTTGATGATAACGTCGTAGTAGATAATGTAAGTTTCACAATACCCAGTGAAAAATTTGTTACAATCTTAGGTCCGAGTGGATGTGGTAAAACCACTGTCTTAAGATGTATAGCAGGAGTAGAGAATCCAGATGAGGGAGAAATAATTTTAGATGCTAAAAAATTATTTTCAAAGAAAGAAAAAATCTTGATACCAACAGAAAAAAGAGGAATGGGAATGGTTTATCAATCATATGCATTATGGCCACATCTTACGGTTTTTGAAAATGTAGCATATCCACTACATATTAGAAAAACATCTAACGATGAGATTAATAAGAGAGTTAAAGAAATCTTGCAATTGGTAAGATTAGAAGGATTGGAAAATAGACTAGTTCCAAACCTAAGTGGAGGACAGCAACAAAGAGTTTCATTAGCACGAGCTTTAGTTTATAATCCAACACTGTTACTACTTGACGAACCATTGAGTAATCTAGATGTATTATTGAGAGATGAGATGCGTACCGAATTAAAGGAATTACAAAAAAAGTTAAAACTTACAACAATTTATGTGACGCACGATAGAACAGAAGCACTATCACTAAGTGACTTTATAATAATCATGAACAATGGAATTATCAAGGCAACAGGAAGTCCAAGAGAACTTTTAATAAATCCTCCAAATTCCTATGCTGGAACAATTTTAGGAGACATGTCTTTGATTGGCGGTAAGATTAAAAATTTAACAGACTCTAACATAGAAATAGATGTAAAAGGAAATTCACTAATCTGTCAAAGAAGAGACATAGATGAAAAGCAAGACAACATAAAGGTGTTGGTAAGAGGAACCGATGTAATAATATATAATACAGAAAGATCAGGGTCAAATATTTTTCCTGCGAAAATAAAAAGCGCCACACATGTTGGTCAATTTATTGAATACAAGGTACTGATTGATACTCAGATAATAAAAGTGACAAAGAACGTAGAAGAATCTGAAGCATATAAATCTGGAGACAGTGTTTTTATAGAGATTCCACCTTCTGCATGTTTCGTTGTGAATGAATGAGTAACCCTGTTAGTATTATTCTACATTAAGTGTTTTAAATCAAATCATATAGTTAATTTCTATGAGTGAATGGCTTAAAGAATTAGAAAGAGATGCAAAAGCGGATGGAAAATTAATCATATATGCTTCATTGAGAGGAGTATTACAGAATTCCGTCAAGGCGTTTCGTAAGAAATATGAACATCTAAATTTGCATGTTGAATATATTTCATCACATCCAGTTCCAATTGAAAGAAGAATTGAACGAGAAGCAGTGTTATTCAAAGATCTGCCAAGTGATGGAGATAACAGGCATATTGAACCAGGTACTGCAGATGTAGTAATGATGCCACAATTTATGCTAATACAAATGACAAACAAGGGATTGTTGAGAGAATGTAGACAAGAAATAAAACAAACACATCTTAAACTATGGCCAGATGTAATCAAAAATGAAGATGCAACTTGGGCAGCTATGGCAGTCGAGCCAACAGGTGTTGTGTACAATGATGCATTATTCAAACAGTTATACGGAAGTTTAGATTACTTGCCAACAACCTTCGAGGAATATATTGATCCAAAATGGGGCAAACACGATGGAGAAGTTGGAATAGCTGGACAGAAGATTCAATCAAGTCATGCAATTCAATCACTTGTAAGGTTCCCTGAAGGAAAGATGGGATTCTTTTATCTAATTTCATTAAAAGAACATTTGGGTGAAAGTAGATGGACAGAACTTATGAAAGGCATGGCAAAGAATGTTCCACCTAGTACTTATGAATGTCTTTTACACATGACACATAACTTAGGACTAGGTCAGCATTTATTTGGTCTTCCAGCAACACTTCGTAAACAAGGAATGGGAGATGACTATTCTTACATGAGGGAAGGAGGTCTAAAACCATTAGTGCTAACAGACATTCCGCCATCGGCAATTGCAAGATGTGCAGGTTTAACAGAAGCAGGTAAAAATAAGGCCGCAGGAGAACTATTCCTTAACTTCATATTCAGTAGTGATTGGCAAAATGAACTAGGAAGAACATTAGATGGAATGGTACCAGCAAGACCTGGAACAGTTACTGAATATTGGGTAAGTCAAGCATTAGACAAAGGTTTCATACACTATCCAAAACCTGAACATGTAGCAAAGGAAGCAGAATACATAGAGGAATTCGAAAGTCTTGGACTAGGTTCAACACTGCCTAAAGGAATAGGTTAAACCGAGAATAGTTATTAACATCGAGTCAAATATTATTATATGAAGGCCCTACAGATAGGCATCGCAATGATGCTTATCTTAATTTTGTTAATAGCAAGCGTACCAGCAGTAATTTCACAAAAACCAGAATTTAATTGGGTAAGCCCTGCTGCAAACTTACAGAACACCAACACACATCAACAAAATTCGATAAACAATAACAATGTAGATAACTTAGTTTTAAGCTGGATTTATCAAGTGCCAGAAGATCCATTTAAAATCCCATATGTCGCACCATCATTAGGATTACAAACAGCTCCATTAATAGTGAATGGCATTGCGTACATAGCAACATTCTACAATAGAATAATTGCAATTAATGCAGAAACAGGTGCAGAAGTTTGGCAATATCAAGTAAATGTAATGGAATTTGTTGACGAAGAATGGTGGTGGCCAGTGTTAAGTCAAAAGAGTATAACATATCATGAAGGAGTAATTTATTTCATGGCGTCAGATTGTAGAATCATTTCATTAGATGCAAGTAATGGAGAAGAAATTTTTGTTATAAAAGATGTTTGTAAAGATGTAGAAGGAAACACGGGATTATATTTTGGAGAACACTCACCAATAATTTTTGATAATTTATTGATAGCAAGGCCTTCAGTTCAAGATGGAGGAGGAAGAGGTTTCGTTGTAGCGTATGATGTAAATACACAAAAAGAAGTTTGGCGTTGGTTTTCAATACCGCCATCTGGAGGAGACCCAGATTGGGATTTTAAAGATGCAGACAAAGGAAATATAAAACCATATAGAAATGACTGGGGCGATAGCGATTTAATTGGAGGAGGAGCTGTTTGGAGCATGTTTGCAGTAGATGAAGATACAAGAACCTTATACTTTTCAACAGGAAGCAGTTCAGGAGTATTTGATGCGGCATTAAGACCAGGACCAAATCTATACGCAAGTTCAATTATTGCATTAAATATTGATAATGGAGAAATGAAGTGGTATTATCAAGTTGCTCCACATGACATCAATGATCATGAAGTTGGATGGAGTGTAATTCTTGGTGAAACTGAAATTAATGGTGAAGAGAAGAAAATATTAATGGCAGGTTCAAAAACAGATCATGTTTTTGTACTAGATGCAGAAACAGGTAAAAAAGTTCACCCAGCATTAAGGCTAGGAAATCAAGCGTTTAATGTTCCAAATGATGATGCAGGAAATGATGCAGATTTAACTTTATCACAAAAATCTTTAGTAGGAAAATCATTTTGTCCTGGAGGAAACGGAGGCATTGAGCATCCAGGAGCTTATTCTAACGGGATTTTATTTTATGTGAGTCAAAAGGTTTGTTGGACAGTAACTGAAGGTCCAGTAGATTACAAAGGAAAAGACATACAAGGATTCATTTATGGCGCAGTTCCAGGTGACAGACAAAATTCAACATTGTTTGCGATAGATGTATCAGACATGAGTATAAAATGGATATTTGAAATGCCAAACAGATACCAAAGCTCAGGAGTTATGGTAAGCGGAGGAGTAGTGTATCTAGTAGACAGAGCAAGTGTAATGTATGCGGTAGATGAAGAAACAGGCGAAGAATTGCGTAAAGTCCAATGGGGAGGATTAGGAGCTGGAACAATCACAGTAGGTGCAACTGCAAGAGGAGATATGATGTTATTCGTACCATCTGGAGGAGGTCAAGTAGCAGCAAATACACCTGGAATTATAGCAGCGTTCAAATTACCAGGCGATGACAGTGGTCAGACGAATATTATCGGAGACTTTCAAGAGAATATCTACATATTAATTGCAATAATTGCAGTAGGTATTGCAATATACAGCGTATATAGAAACAGAGGCAGATGATCAATTGTCCAAGTTTAAAAAAAGCTATAAAAAAATTCGATTCTTCAGTCCAAAGATTTTATCATTGTTGATATCATTTATCTTTCTATTTTCTTTGTTGCAGATTGTACAAAATTCAGGTCTTGGTCCAGTAGACAGTTCATTGGACGATCAACAGGGAAATTTGGCGGATTCACCAGCAGGAATAGGAGATGAAAGTGTGTTTACATTAGCAGTCAATGTAATCATGAAAGAGGAAGTCGAACAAGCATATCCTGTCACAGAACAATTAGTGGAAATATTTTGGAATATGAGAGATGTACAAACAAATCAAATGGGAGAATTCACAGTTTCATCAAACACAGATGAAAATGGAATAGCAGTCTTTGATTTATTCGCAGGAGAATATACATTAAGAGTAAATTATCAAGGAATATCCAAGAATGAAACTATATCAGTTCTAGCAAATACAGAAAATAAAATTGACTGGATGATATCAAAATACTCAATACCGTCTTACAATTTAGAATTCAAGGACAAGAATGGAGGAATAATATACCCTAAAGAAACTATTACAATAATTTATGAAAATTCTCCATTATTATTAGAACCTGTTGCAATTCAACTAGTATCTGAAAGAGCTGAAATAACTGGCTTTGAAGTCATAAATGTGAGAAATATAGAAAAAGTTGCAATTATTGATCTCAATCCAATAGAAAACTTCAAAGTTGGAGAGTTTTCTGCAGAGAATCCACTAAAAGCATCAATATATTCTATCGATGTAAACAAAAAATCAGGTAATTAACATGGAAATTATCTCAATATCAGGATTAATACGACTAATGATTTCAACAATAATTGCATTAGGAATGATAATTATTTGGGGTTTATATTATCCACGAATCAAAATGCGTGGAAATAATGTAAAAACAAACAAAAACATTACATTTGGAAGTGAAAAAATGTTTAATAAATTAGAAAATTATAATGCGAGTGCCAATTTCAATGAAGGTATAATATTTGCTTATAACTTATTAAAAACAAATTTATCCAATATGGAAAATTATCCTGAAGATAAGTCGTTAACAGAATTAGAAACGATCAAAAAAACATCGACAAATATTGCTGAATTAGCAAACGTATCTAATTTACTTTTATCAGCGTATCAACAATATGAATTAGCAAGATTTAGAACAAAAACTGATTCAAAAAATTTACTTACGATGAATGAAATATTAAGAAAAATAATAACACATAATAAATTCATTATTCAGAAGGTAGAAATATAAATGGATATGATAATTATCTCAATAATATCAATTTCAGCGGCAATGATTTTTTATTCCTTTATCAAAAAGAGGAATTTAATAACACAAATACAGAATAAACAGACTAGTTTTACATATAATGGAATATTAGAACTAAATAAAAACATGCCAAATTACTATGGATCAACAGGAATATTATTAGATGAATTGGAAGGAAAATTAATTAAACAGAAAAACACTGGACAAACTGAATTAAATACAATATCAGATGCAAAAAAAATGATGAGAGGTGGGTTTGTAAATGAAGAAATGTTTTCAAGAATCAAATTATTACATTCTTTATACGCAAAGGATTTTAGAGGTAATTAAAATTGATAGCAAATGATATTTTTGAAAAAATCAATGAACAGATATCCAATAAGATAGTTGGAAAAGAGAATGAGACTAAACTAATAACTATAGCATTATTGTCACAAGGACATGTAATAATAGAAGGAGTTCCAGGAATAGCAAAAACACTGATAGCAAAATCTTTTGCAAATATACTAAATCTAGACTTTAAACGAGTTCAGTTGACCTCAGATATGCTTCCATCAGATATCACAGGAACATTTGTATTCAATGCAAAAGAACAGGAATTTTTCTTTCGTAAAGGTCCGATATTTGCCAATGTGGTTTTAGCAGATGAGATAAACAGAGGAATACCAAAAACACAATCAGCCCTACTAGAAGCAATGCAGGAATATCAAGTAACCGTAGAAGGACAAACTGAACAATTATCTCAACCATTCATGGTAATTGCAACGCAAAATCCTGTAGAAATGAGAGGAACATATCCATTACCTGAAGCTCAGCTAGATAGATTCATGTTCAGAATTGTTATGGACTTGCCAAGTAAATCAGATGAACTAAAGATTCTTGAAAAATTTGAAAAAGGAGAAATTAATCAGGAATTTGAAGTAATTGAATCCGATATAATTGCTGCAAGAGAGGAAATATCCACAAATGTAAAGGTATCAAGAGAAATCAAAGAGTATATAATATCCATAATGAATGCAACCAGAATGCAAGTCGAGAAAATCAATCTTGGGGCAAGTCCGCGTGCGTCAATACATCTGTTACAAGCATGTAAGGCAAGTGCTGCAATAGATGGAAGAGATTATGTTACTCCAGATGACGTGAAATCGCTATTGTTTCCAATACTAAACCATAGACTCATAATTGATCCAGACTATCTATTAAGAAACATAAGTACAGGAAGAATAATTGATTATAATTTAATTCAAAAACTAATAAACGAAATAACTTCAGATATCAAACCGCCAAGATGAAAGAATTGATTACTAAAAGAGGTTATACAATTCTCAGTTCGCTTTTCTTTTTTATAGCAATTTCTGTAATTTCTGGCGAACTAATATTTGTAACAATTTCAATGTTTTTATTTTCCATATTTTTGGTAGAACTCTTTATTTTTTTATTTTCATCAACTGAACTAGAAAAAATAGAAGTAGTCAGAAAAATTACAAAAAACAGATTATTTGTAGGAGAAAATTTATCAATTAAAACAACATTAGAAAATAATGGACTTAGAACTTTAGGTTTACTAAAAATCTTAAACAAAATTCCTAATGAATTAGAAGAGATAAATGAAACAAATGATTACATATTAAATTTATCACCTGAAACAAAGGTAGAATTAGAATCTGAAGTCAAAGCAATTCAAATGGGAAAAATTAACTTGGGAATTCTATCATTAGGATTGTTTGATAAATTCGGTTTATTTTATAAAAAAAGAGAGATTCAAAATGATGATTTTGTATCAGTATTGCCAAACATAAGAACGGCAAGAGGATTAATAGATTCCCATATTCAACTTGGATCATTACCAATAAGCACAAAACCAGATCCGTTAGGATCGGATTTTAGCGGTATCAGAGAATATGCAGCAGGAGATGATTATAGAAAAATTGCATGGAAATATATGGCAAAAAGTCCAAATCAAATACCAAAAATTAAACAATTTGACTTGGATAAAAAAATAGATGTTAATCTAATTATTTTAAATAACAAATATATGAATGATGGAAGAATAGGAAAAAGAAAATTAGATGCAGTAGTACAGGCAACAATAACTATATCATCGGTTGTAAACAATGCAGGAGGAAAATTTAACGTAATATTTAGTGAAAGAAACAAACCAGTATCAATTAGTGGAAGTACATACGAACTTTGTAATAGATTGCATCAAATTAAAGCAGATGAATCTTTAAACACAGAAACATTAATTAATTTTTCATTAACACGAGAACATGGACCATCAATATTTTTATTTATAATAGACTCTCCATTTCCAGAGAACATAGATATAGAAAAATTCACAAGAAGAACAAATCAAGATAGCATAATAAGCATCTTTATTCTAGACACAAACTCGTTTATTAATGAAAATAATGAAAAAGATGAAGCAAGAGAAGCTAGAGAAATATTATTAGAAAATGAAAGAAAGCATTTGCAGAAACAACTTAGATATTCACAAACAAAGAATTTGAATATTGAATTATGTCAAAAAGACAACATAGTCAGAAGAATTTTAGATAAATTTACACAAGTGCAAGTATTAATGGCGTGATCAGTTTTGAGAACAAGTTATGTCATATTATTATCAATTGGAATTTCAATACCATATTTAGTACAATTTTATTCTACAGAATATCACAAATTGATATTTTCTTTGATAACAAACATATTTGCATTTGAATTATATTCATTTTCAGTATTTATGGCAATATTATCAATCTTTGCTTTAATTTATAGACTTACAAAAGGACCAGGGGCAATACAAGATTCAATGATAATCACTACATTGACCACGCCAGTAGTTTTTCCTTCATTAATCATGATATTGTTAATATTATCAGAATTTGGCGAGGTCCCAGGCAGATATTTTGGATCTGCAGTAGAGTTGTACCTAGCAGGCATAGCATCACTGTTCATAGTTCTACCCATATTAGGAATAATAAGTCATTGGTATAATCTAATCAAAGTCAGAGGTTCACCGATTTCTCACATCCTATATACATTAGTTATATTGAGCATATTGAATTTCATAGTCATAAGCAATCCAATAGAAATCACATCAAATGAACAACTAATAGAACATGGCGGGAATATGATCGTCAATGGAATTTTTGTATTGCAAATGTTAATTGCCAATATAATTCAATCTGAAATTCCTATTGCGCCGACAAATTTAGGAGGAGGATTACAAACTTCCAACTGGATTATAATTAATACAATATATGGAATTTCTTCTGCGTTGTACATCTATTTTAGACTATTTAGAGGCCATACAATAGATAAAATCGATATTGATGGGCCTTGGACAAAGACATTTTTCAATATAGAAAATTTAGGAAAAATAGGATTAACGTTAATTCTAGCAATTCTATTAAATTTTGTATTTATTTTAGGATTCTCAACAATTTTTCAGTCAATCAGCACTATAATAAAAGCCAGTGCATTAGCTTTGATGTCGATTTTTATTGTTGTAATCGTAGCAAACATATTTGAATGGAGGAAAGGAATTTGAGAAAAATATTTTCACTAATCTTAATATTAATACTACTAGTTCCTTTAGCATCATCGCAGATTAAAGATACAGAATCAGTGAGAATTGGATATTCTCCAGAGAAACTATTCAACAGTGAAACAGGAACTCCAGCGTATATAATCGGAGAAACAATTTGGATTCATTCAAAGACATTTGCAAATATAGAACTAAGAAATCCCAAGGGAACAATAATAACTGAATTGAACGTACAGAACAATCCCAGTTCCGTGTATAAATTCAAAGATAATGACGAATTAGGCACTTGGGAATTAACTATAAACAAATGTAATTTGAACAATCCATTAAGATGTGATAATAAAGAGAGTCATACAATAGAACTAGCAGATCAGGAGCTACAAGTGAACAACAATAACATAAAATTTGATTTTACAAACAAATCTCTTTCTGTTTCAGGAGATATTACGCCTAGATTTACAAATATACCATCAGAATCAGAAATTATCATATCAAAACAAAGAAATGACAATAAAATTACAATTCCAACATCATTATCAATAAAAGGTTCAGACACAACAATCATCCTACATCACAATCAAGACGAAAATGGAATAAAATTATTCGTACAGCCATATCTAGAACAAAATAAAGATAATGAAGAATATTTAGATTTAATACAAGACAATATCTATATTTGGACTGAATTAACTTCGGAAGTTGCACTGGTAAAGAAAACTGGAGATTCCAAATTTATCACATATGTAGATGAACCAATAGTTGAAACAATGAGAACGTATATGCAAATAACAAATACACCAAAAACTGGAATAAATATATCATTACCAACTGATGGAAATATTGACAGTCCTTGGACAATTCCATTAAAATATGGAAGAAGCTTGTTTTCAGTTTATTTAGAATTCGATGGTCAAATATTCGTCAATAGAATACCAATTGTTATTTTAGAAAACAAGATAATTATAAACCCGGATTTAATAATTCCAATAGATTCATTTAATGAGAATCTGAATTATTATGGAGAGCTAAAATTAGAAAAAGATCTTGTTTTAGATTTTATATTCATTAGTAAAATTAATGGTGTTGACAAGATGTTTTATTTTTCAGAAAAACCATCAATAAACGAAATTTATGTACAAAATGAATTAAATGAAAAATTAGAAAATTATAAATTAGTTTTTGATCAGAACATAAAATCAATTAAAATTAATGAAACAACATATGTATTAGCAGACAGCATAATGGCAAACCCATCTTTGTATATAAATTCATTTCAAGTTAATAATGTCGATTTCATGCCATCTTCATTTAGTTTAAATGATAATTCAATAGTAAACATAGTTGCAAATACAGGATTAGTAAATATCCAAATAATCGACTCTGCAGGATCACTATCAGGAAAAGGAAACATAACAATAAACAAATTAGATAGTATAAACAGTGAAGAATTTATCACAGAATGGAGCGGAAGCTCAATAAACATATTATTACCTAGAGGAGAATATTCGGCAATATTTACTCTAGGAGACGTCGGTGGAGAAACGAATTTCAAAGTAAATGGAGAAAAAACGGATGTAATTATCGTAATAGATTCAATATTTGGATTTTCTACAGAGATATTAATTTTCATACTAATGACTGTTATAACAGCAGAATTAGGCATAGCATACATCGTCTGGAAAAAAGCATTGAATAGATGAACGTCTATCGTTGATTTAGATCTATAAACGAACGCGGCTCAGGACCAATATATTTAGCACGAGGACGAATTAAACGATTATCAGATAATTGTTCTAAAATTTGTGAACACCAACCAGAGGCCCTCGAACATGCAAAAATAGGAGTGAACAAATCATCATCAATATTCAACATACTATAAACAGAGGCGGCGTAAAAATCAACATTTGGTTTAATATTCTTTTCCTTAAGGACAAATTGTTCAATGTCATATGACAAATCAAATAAATTACCTCCAAGCTTAGATTGTAAATCTTTTGACATTTCTCGTAAAACAGTTGCTCGAGGATCAATAGTTTTATAGACTCTATGTCCAAAACCCATAATTTTTTCTTTTTGTGCAAACTTGGCTAAAATATAATTATTTATATTTTCAACATCCTTAATTTCACGCAACATTTTAATCACAGCTTCGTTGGCACCACCATGAAGAGTGCCTTTCAGGGTACCAATTGCAGAAGTTACAGCAGAATATACATCAGAAAGAGTAGACATAGTAACTCTTGCGGAAAATGTTGATGCGTTAAAGCCATGATCCGCGTGTAAAATTAAACATTGATCAAGTACACGGGAAGAGAGTTTATCAGGCATATTTCCAGTAAGCATATACAAGAAATTTGATGCATAATCAAGATCTTCGGCAGGAGGAATTATTTCAAGATTATTTCTAGTGCGATGAAAATAAGATAACATAACAGGAATTTGCGCAAGTAATCTGATGGATTTATTCATACTTGCTTCCATAGAATTATCATTTAGATCAGGATCATAAAGCGATGAATAAGATACAATAGTACGAAGGAAATCCATAACATTCGCGTCTTTAGGGAAATCTTTAATCAGAGAAACGATATTTTCAGAAAGAGATCGATTAGAATATACAAGGTTTGAATATTGATTAAGTTGAGAACTAGAAGGAAGTTCTCCATAAAAAAGGAGGTAAGAAGTTTCTTCAAAAGAACTATTTTTTGCTAAATCAGAAATTTCATAACCGCGATAATATAATTTTCCAGTCAGTCCGTCAATAGAAGTAATATGAGTATCAGAAACCACAACATCAGCTAAGCCTTTGGGATTAGAATTGGGCGTCGTATTCATAATAATAAAAATACAACATGGTTTAATATATTTTTATTAAAAATTTTAAATGTTAAATAAACATAATACAATAGAAACAATTAATGGATAAAAAAATTCTGAATCTAGCAGTAGATTTATTAATGTTTTCAGTAGGGTTAGCATTTACAATTGCAGGATCTACATTATATAATGGAAGATGGATAATTTTAATTATAGGATTAATTTTAGTTGCAATTCCAATCAAACGATCACAGGGTTTAGGAAATTTTTCACGTGTTAAAGGAATAAATGAAAAACAAATAGAAGTAAAAATTGAAAAAGATTCATGTATGGGAGTAGCAAGTTGTGTAACAATAGCTCCACAAGTATTCAAGTTAGATGAATCAAATTTAAAATCTTCATTTATGCCATATGCGCCACTAAAACTATTAAATGAAAAAGGTGCCAGTAATCAAACTATATTGGAAGCAGCACAATCTTGTCCATATAAAGCAATAATTATCAAAGATAAAACAACTGACGAACAAATTTTTCCATAAATATGGCAATTTATAGAACTATTATTTAATTGTTAAACCCAAGGTTTTTATTGTTACAATGTTGAGATTTAATGTGGTTAAAGATGGCACGTGTGGAAACTGAAAGAGTAGCAACTTGGTTTGTATATGCAGCAATAATCAATACAATGTTAGCATTACTTTATGTTACAGTATTTCTACTTCCAGATACTATTGGAAATGGAAACATCCCACCTAAAGGAGATTTATTTTCGCTATCCACTGCAGTAGCAATGTTTCCTGGAACTTGGTTACTAATCGCATTTTTTGTACATATATTCGTAGGAATATTAGGAATGGCAGGCTGGGCAGGAGTTTATTTTATTTCTTCTCGAGTTATGAATAAAAGAACAACTAACACATTACTAGCAAGAGGTCATTTAATTCTTACTGCATTAGGTGTATATGTAACTACAACATTTTTCTCATTAGCAGGATTCATTGGTGGACGAGCAATGTTACCTGAAACAGGATGTGTAGTACTAGTTGACCAATGTATGGGAGCTGGTATGGCAATTGTTCAGACTTTAATTACATTCACGGTAATTCCAACAGGTGCAGGAATGGGATTAGCTTTAACTGGAACTGCAATAGGAATAATAAACATATTAATTACTTTAAGACAAAAAGAATAAACACATGTCAAATACGATAGAAACTAAGATTATCTCAAAATATTTTTTAATATTAACACTAATTAATACAGTCGCTGCAATTTTTTTCACTCTTCCAATTTTAATTCCAACATCAGGAATTCCGTTAATTGTAGGAGTTTTCCCAGGAACTTGGTTACTAATTGGATATTTTTTATTCTTAATAGTTGGAGTTATAGGAATGCTGGGTTGGAGTATAATGTACAATTTAATGGGACCCATGTTTAATAGATCAAGAACATACAAAAAATTAGCAATAATTCAACTGGTATTTATAGAATTATCAATATACGGAGTTGCAAGTACAATATCCTACATAGGATGGAGTGGCGGACAGGCTTTACGCCAAGGATTTTCGGTTGCATCTGTGGGATTTTTAATTGAACCATATGTACTGCCAACAGGAGTTTTTGTATCACTAGTCCTGGTAGGTCAATTATGTGGAATAATTAACATTTTCTCAACGATTAGAATGAAACAATAATTATTTAGTTTCTTGTTTTGACGTAATATTATGAATGTCATGAATTCTAAGAATTGATATAGCAGTTTCTGTTGCACTAGTAAGGAGTTGTTTTTTTACAGAAACAGGTTCAATAATTGATTTATTTTTAATATTACATAAGAGACGATTATTGAGGTCTAAGCCGATATATTTTGTTGGAGAAGGATTAGATTTTCTAAGATCGACAAGCAAGTCAATATTACTAAAACCTGAATTAGTAGCTAAAGAAATAGGAATTAACTCGATAGAATCAGAATATGATTTCAGAACTAGTTGTTGAAGATTGTCAATGTTTTGAGAGTAAGTTCTCAATTTCTGTGCTAAAATGAATTCATACCATCCGCCACCAAAAACAAAATAGGGATAACGAATAGATTGTTGTAATAAAATAAGTGTACGTTTTAGAAGGTCCTCAAGTAAATCGCTATGTCGTTGAGTTTGAGTACGGACAAATATGGTATTTGACATATGTTTAACTCCGTCTTTTAAAACAATCCAGTTTTTTTCATCCATCGACTTGAGAGTAGATATATTTGAACAATAACCAAGATTATTATCGTCAAGTTCAGCCAAGTTGTTAGTCATGGTGGCGCCAGTAGATTTCTCAATCATTTCAATATACTTTAACGGAACACGTTTAACTGTAAAAATTCCCAATTCAGATAAACGTGAAGCTAATAAATCATCAATCGTCTTATGGCTGAATAATACATTAGCTCCGATTTGTACCAGATAATCTACGTTCTTTAATAATAATTCTTTTTCCGAGTCTCTAAATTTAGGCAATATTAATGGATCATCAATGTTAATTTCTTTTTTAATTCCATTATTAGAAATTGAAATTGGTGAATGAATAATTGCAATTTTTGCAGATTTAAGATCTGAAGTCATTGTACTAGATAATGGATCTGCGTCAAAAACTACACCGTCGATTAATTTACTATTATCAAGAGAATCACCCCCATTACAAACAATATTTACATAATCAGGCGTGGTTGAATTAGTAAAAGTTGGATCAATTGAATATATAGAATCAAATGTTAATTGAGAAAGTTTAGATGATTCATTTTCGTTAAATTTTGAACGCAATGATGAATAGATTAGTTTTTTCCAATCATTATTGGTTACAATAGGGAGTTTAATATGGTCCAAAAGATCCAACGAAAATTTCAAGGCAGTATTATAACCATCAATAATAATATTTTGATGGATACCTTTCTCTATATTCAAACGTGCATTATCCAATAGAAAAGAAGTCAAAAGAATGGCAGATATTGTTCCATCTCCTACATTTTTAGTCATAGTTTCAGTGAGATCAAGCATTATTTTTCCAACAGGGTGCTCAAAATTAGATTTCTCAATAATAGTTTTTCCGTCACGAATAATAAAGAAATCTCCATAATTATTTATGGTTAATTTCTCAAGGCCAAAAGGACCAAATGATTTTATAATCATTTGCCCAATTAATTTAGCCGCTTCAAAAAGATTTTGTTGTGAAGTGTTCAATTTAGAGATATGATTATCTCGTAAATTCCTTTGATTCATTTGTTTTCACGAATAAGCGCGACAAAGATTCCAAATACAGCAATTAGAAAACCAATGAAAAATGCTTGACTTAAACCTTCAATATATTGAGCAACAGAAATAGATCCGCCAACATTATAAATATCTGCAGAAAGAAACAACCCAACAGTGGAGGCTCCGATTGCAAGACTAAGAGATTGACCCATATGTCTCATAGTACCCAACATTCCATTTGCAAGACTTCTATCTTGTGAACTAACGGATGAAAGATTTGCATTAGTATTCGGTGCTGCAAATAAGGATAAACCTATACCAAGAATAATTAATGAAACTTCAATAAATAATATTGAAGAATTAATATCCAATCTACTCATAAGAAAAAGAGAAATAGCAACAATACCAAAACCTAAGGCACAAAGTTCTCGAGATGATATAGATTTAGAATATTTACCGACTGCAATTGAAGTAATTACAACACTAAATGGAAAAGCAGATATCATAAATGCAGATTCAATTGGATCAAATAACCGAATCAATTGTAGATATACAGAAATCATCACTAGTGAGTTAAAATGTGAAGTATACATGAATAGTGCGGAAAGATTAGTAGAAAGAAATAATCGGTTTCTACTCATCATCCTAAGGTCTAAAATTGGATTTTTAGAACGATATTCCACTATTAGAAAGACAAGTAGAAAAGCAAGGGATAAAACAGGTAGAATTAATAATGGAATTGATATAGCTAAACGCGACCAGATATGAAAATTTCCAAACATTGGAAAGAAAATTTCCTCTATATATAAATCAACACTAGTCCAGCTTTCTTTAGGTCCAAATGTTATTGCGATAAGCAAACAAGATAAAGAAGAGGCAAAAAAGAAAGAGCCCAACCAATCCATAGATTGATTGATAGATTTTTTGCTTTCTGAAAGTTTTTTTGATATAATAGGAAGTAAAAGAATCCCCAAAGGCACGTTAATAAAAAATACATTTCTCCATCCAATATATTCAGTAATAACAGCTCCTAATGCAGGTCCTGTAGCAATAGCGAGATAAATTACAGTAACATGAATACTCATAGCAAGACGTCTTTCTTCAGGAGGAAATGCATCAGTTATTATTGCACGACTATTTACCAACAATAATGCAGCACCAATAGCTTGAATAATTCTAAAAATCAATAGCTCAGCAATAGTTTGGGACATTCCACTAAAAAATGAACCAATTACAAATATAGACAATCCAACTATGAAGTATTTTTTTCGTCCATGGATATCTGAGAAACGTCCAAAGCTAGTCATAAAAGTAGTAAGGACAATTAAATAAATCACCGAAACCCAAATAGCAATATCAATTCCTGTCTTGAAATCTCGTGCAATATTAGGTAGAACAAGAGCAACAATACCAGTATCGAGAGGTGCAAGAAAAGTAGCAATGTTTACTAAAATCAAAGTAAGCCATTTAGGCTCGGAAAGATAATAGGAAATGGGCCTCATATCAAATTACGATATAATAGCTTACTCTATAAATTATTCCAAAAACAATACAAAAAGTCTTAAATCAAGTATTAACTGACTGTTCACGGATTTCTTCTTTAGTAACAATTAGAAGATCAATTCCATCTCCAGAGGCTGAATCTCTGTTAATTGCTGAACGAATAGACTTTGTAGCAAGATCAATAGCTTCTTGTTCAGTCATATTCTTCTTATATTCAGATTCGACGACACCAATTGCCAATTCAGCTCCTGTTCCCACAGTAGCATATTCATCAGGAATAACAGAACCTAATGGATCAAGAACATAAACAGCAGGTTTATCATTTTCAACACCAGCAAGTATAATTTGAGCCATCATTGGAAACCATTTTTGTTGATACATAATAACACCCATGAATTTTGCTACAGAATTTGGAGGTAGAGACTGTTTAGTTTCAAGTTCTGTGATTTTTGCATGAGCAGATACCTCTCTCATCAAAATATTCATATCTGCAATCATACCAGCAGCAGCAGCTCCAACTTTATCAGTAACTTTAAAGACTTTCTTTCCGGAACGACTAACTAAATGAGTACCATAAGAAACACGCTTCTCGGCGCCGAGAACAATCCCATTGTCAAAAGTTATGCCAACAGCAGTTGCTCCAGGTATTTGATAAGGCATAGCCATATGACAAATCTTATCATTATCCTTTTTAAGGATTAATAATTATTGAATAACAAAATTTATTTTGTTTGTCAATTTTATAACTCATTCCAGTAAGTAACTTAGATATTTCTAAATTAGTCTTTAGATGATTACTAATAAAAGATGTAAGAAAAACAGATGGTTCTTTAGAAATTGATAATAAAGGAATAATCATATCAGCCAAATGATGATCAATAGTACATTTAGAATTATATTCAAAAAGAAATTTTTTTGCGCACGAAATTCCTAATTCATTTTTCGAAATATTTTTATTTCCAACAATATCAGAGGCAATAAAACAGCTAGGCGAAGAATAAGAAATACAAATGGACGAACCAAAGGAACTAGAAGTACAAGATGAACTATTAATTGAATCAACAGAAATATTATGGTTTTCTAAAAATTGTTGTGCTTGTTCACATTGATTAATGAAATTATTCTTATCCAAGGTAGAAATTCCGTCAATAGTAACATTTTCATATTTGGGATTAATCAAATTAATATTGTTAAGTTTTTTAGGTGATTGTATTTCAAAATCTATTTGTCCATTTCCTTTTGGAAAAAAACCGCGTTTTATAATTGACATAGATATAGAAAACCCTAAAGTTTCCAAAACAGGAACAACTAATCGTCGAAAATAATCTGCAGAAGGACTCCAATTAACATCAGTTCCACCTCGAACAGAAAACTGGAATTTTTTTCCGCACAGACTAATTGCTTGAATGACTGATTGCATCAATAAAGTAATACTTCCTGCAGTTCCTATATCAACATGCATATTTTTTGAAAGAACTTTATTGGGAAGAATATTGATTGTGGTAGAATTTAGAGAAAGTCCTTGAGTTTCAGATTGACTAATTTCTGCAATAGTTCGAATAGAAGAAAGATGTTGTGGACGAAGACCTGGATTATTTCTATTAGCTCGTATATTGTAAATTTCAACAGGTTTTCCAAGAGCAGTTGCTAATGAAACAGACGTTCTTAATATTTGGCCACCTCCTTCGCCTTTAGAACCGTCTATTCTAATCATGATACAACTAACATTAGTAGAGATTTAAATAGAATATCTATGACTAAAAGCAAGGTATGCAAGTTGGAATATTAGTTGGAAGATTTCAACCAGTACACAGAGGTCATGTCCAAGCAATAGAATTTGCCCTAGAAAATTCAAATAAATTATTCGTTGTAGTAGGCAGTGCTGAAAAAAGCAACCAGAAAAGAAATCCATTCACGTTTGAAGAAAGAAAGAAAATGATTGAATTAGCAATAAATGAGAAAGAATTACAAGACAATATTTCTATTATTCCCATAAACGATGCAAATAATCATACAGAATGGATATCGTCTATTAAGAATACAATAGGAGAATATAATTTAATTTTCACAAATGATGAATTAACAGAAAAATTGTTCAAGAAAGACGAGACTAGAGTAATAAATGTACCATTATTAGATAGAAATATACTATCTGCGACAGAAGTAAGAAAAAGACTTGAATTAGACAAAGAATGGAAGTCGTTGGTAATTCCTGAAATAGCAAATTATTTAACAGAAATCAATGCAGTAGAACGAATGAAATCTATAACTTAGAGAGATTTTTTAATGCTGCGTTAATTGCTGCGTCAGTATTGGCTTTGAATCCAAGTCGGTTAAGATTATTTGCAATTGAAGAAATGGTAGTAAGGACATAAAATGAATTAATCATACCAAGACTTCCAACTCTAAATATCTTTCCCACCGTCTCTCCAAAACCTCCAGCGACAACTACACCATAGTTTTTAGCTAATGAACCACGAAATTCTTTATCGTCAATTCCTTCAGGATATGCAATAGATATAACAGTGTTAGAACGAGCTTCTGGGGCACCAAAGAGTTGTAATCCCATTGCCTCAAATGCATCGTAGAATGCTTTACCACATACTTGATGGCGAACGTATCTATTCTCCATTCCTTCCTCAATCATAATATCGTATGCTTTGTTCAAAGCAAAATAGACAGGCAAACATGGAGTGAAAGGAGTTTGTTTGACTTTATCTGACATTTTAATAAAACGTGGAAGATTAAGAAAATGAAGCTTTTGTGGATCCTTCATCATTTGTTCTTTGTATCGTTTACTAAGTGCAATCATAGCAAGTCCAGGAGGTGCTGCGCAGGCTTTTTGACTGCCAGTTGCAATAAAATCAATATTGTAATCCTCAAGAGGCATTTTATCTGCACCCCAATTAGAAACTGCATCAGCAACAAGAAATGCACCATGCTTTGAAGTTAAATCTCCAGCTTCTTTGAGCCAATGGCACATTGCTCCAGATGATGTTTCGTTAGTGACAATGTATACTGCTTTAGCGTCAGTGTTCTTTTCCAAGGCACGTTCAAAATCAGACAAAGAAGGAAAATCACCATAATCAGCAACTAGTTCAATAGGAGTAGCTCCAACACTAGCTATTTGTTCTGAAACCCTTCCTCCGAATTCTCCACATACAGTAACTATGGCTTTATCATCTTTTCGAAGAATGTTAGTTATACTTGCTTCGACTGCAGCAGTACCAGAAGCAGATAAATGAATAATATCTTCTTCACATTCAAATAGAATTTTTCCCTTACGAATCATTTCTTCCATCATGGAACTAAAATCTTTAGTTCTATGACCAATACTAGGGGCGACCATTGCTTGAGTTACCTCAATAGGCACATTAGTTGGTCCGGGAAGCATAATCAACTTCTGAAAAGTAGACGTATCTTTAGAATCAATCATTTTTTATATTTGTAATGTAATTAATTCAACTACATAACTTTTTCTAGAATTATTCATCTATATATTTTATTTTTATACTTCCAGTGTAAGATAATAATCTATGAAGAATGGAGATTTAATATTATTAGATTTTACGGCAAAGGTGAAAGATACTGGTGATCTAATTGAAACAACCATAGAAGACGAAGCAAAAAAAACTGGAAATAACGATACAGATTCTGTTTTCAAACCTAAATTGGTAGCAATTGGAGAAGGTTGGGTACTAAAAGGTCTAGATGAAGCATTAGTAGAAGCAGAAATTGGTAAGCAAATTAACGTACAAATTGAACCGGAAAAAGGATTTGGGACAAGAGACTCGTCAAAAACACGATTAATACCATTAAGAAAATTCAGAGATAGAGCAGATCAACTTAATGTAGGGGCAGAAATAGAAATCGACGGAAGAATAGGTATTGTAAGATTCATTGGTTCAGGAAGAGCACAAATTGATTTTAACCATAGATATGCAGGACGAACAATTGAATATAGTTTCAATATTGTAAAGAAAATTGAAGACGATAAAGAAAAGATTCAAGAAATAATTGATAGACGAATTCCAGATGGAAAAGAAAAAACAGTTGTAAATATTGAACAAAATATTGTAACAATTTCAATACCAGAAGAATATTTCTTATTAGAAGGATTGCAAATAATAAAACGTGCAACATCGAATGAAATAATGAAATATGTAGAAAATGTAGTAGAGATATCATTTACCGAGAAGTTCAAGAATACGAAAAATGTAAAGGATACAAACAATGAACAAAGTGAAGTAATTGAGGAAGTAAAGGATACAAACAATGAACAAAGTGAAGTAATTGAGGAAGTAAAGGATACAAACAATGAACAAAGTGAAGTAATTGAGGAAGTAAAGGAT
>JACAFT010000012.1:0-28948 GCA_013378375.1 Nitrososphaerota archaeon | reverse complement strand
CCAAATACTTTCCCGTCAGACGAATATGATTTAGTGATTGATGCTACAAGTTTGCAAAGAGTAATGTTACCAAAAATTAAGGATCAACTACTCGTGCCATGTGTAGAATATATGGTAGAATATGAAAAGTTACCATACGATGATTTTTATGTAAAACCATTTAGTACTGCAAGTGGATATTTTTGGTACTTTCCATTAATGAAGAATACTGCATATGTGGGAGCAGGAGATTATTATCGAAAACATATGGAAGAATTAGATTATTTCAATAACAAACATGGCGGAAAGATAATAAAAAAAATTGGACGGCCAATAAGATTATCAGCTCCAGAAGTATGTCAACCATTTACTCAAGGTAATGTTGTTGGAGTTGGAGAGGCAATAGGTACTGTATTTCCATTGATTGGAGAAGGAATAATCCCAAGTCTTCAATGTGCAGAAATATTACATAGAAATATCAACAATATTCCAAAATATATAGAAGAAGTAAAAGAACATTTCAAAGTATACTCTGACGTATACAAAGTTATTAAATTAAAAATGAACAATAAATTAGGTCCCTATACATTCATCAAGAATTCAGGCGCTGTGTGGAACACCTATCGTACAATGAAGAAACAGGAAGAGAGATTTGGTCTAGAAGTAAGAGTAAGAGATATGGCCGAGATATTACTAACTCAGTTGTAATCTTTATATCAAAGGCATTTCTATTGTAGGTTGTTAAACAATGATACATGATAATAATTATGTAATGGGTGTTAATTTAATTGCCAGAAAGTATAGTAAAATATTTAGCAAAACTAAGTTTCGAAATAGATGGAGCAGTTGACAAAGCCGATATAATTGGAGCAATATTTGGACAAACAGAAGGTTTGTTTGGTCCAGAAATGAATTTAAATGAGCTTCAAAAAAATTGGAAAGTCGGCAGGATAGAAATCACATCTAACTCAAATAATGGTAAAGTCAGTGGAACTGTTATAATTCCTATGAGTACAGATATATCCACAGTTTCATTAATAGCTGCAGCTGTAGAACAAATTGACAAGGTAGGTCCTTGTGGTTCGAAATTTAAACTATTATCAATTGATGATGTAAGAGCTATCAAAAGGGATGCAATAGTAGAACGCGCGAAAGGAATAATGAGAGATTGGGCTTCAAAATCATCAAGTGAAGGAGAAGACATACTACGAGATGTTACAGAATCTACACAAAAAGGCAAAATAATTGCATTTGGAAAAGATGAATGTCCAGCAGGTCCATTAATTAATTCTTCTAAAGACATAATAATTGTCGAAGGAAGAGCAGATGTACTCAATCTCATGAGAGCAGGAATTGAAAACACAATTGCAGTTGAAGGAACTAGTGTTCCGCCAACAATTGTCGAATTAGCAAAAACAAAAAACCTATCGGCATTTCTTGATGGAGATAGAGGAGGAGATCTAATATTAAGAGAATTAAACAGCGTAGTAAAATTAACAAAAGTTTCTCGTGCACCACGTGGAAAAGAAGTAGAGGATTTAACCCCTGTAGAAATACTTGAAAACTTAGATAAAAAACCAGAAAAAGATTTGGATAAAAAACCAGAAAACGGATTCAAAGGAAGAGGCTTCCCACGCAGGAGAGAATATTCCAATAGATCATATTCAAGAGATAAAGAACCATATTCAAGAGATAGACAAGAAAAAGAATATTCAAAAATAGAGGAATTTCCAGATGAATTAGTTACAAAGGCAAAAGAAATAATACCAGATCTAGAAGGTAGTCTTGAAGCTCACATTTATGATTCCAATATAAAAGAAATTTTAAAAATACCTGTAAATGAATTAGTTAAAACTTTAGAAACAACAGATAATTCAGAACACATAGTATTTGATGGAATAATAACACAAAGACTAATAGAAGTAGCAGAATCAAACAAGGTTAAGACATTAATAGCAAACAGAATTGGAAATATTAGTAGTGAAAGTAATTCTCTAAAAATGATAAGCTTCGATAAAATCAGATAATTATGTTAATCAATAGGTTAAAAAAAAAGCCTGGAATAGCATCAGTAACACCTGAAGATAGTGAAGATCTTTGGATATTAAGACGAATAATAAAAAATGGAGATATAATTTCTAGTAATACAAAGAGAGTAATAAAAGATCAAAAAGAATTCTCACGTCCAAATAAAGGGGAAAGAATCAATGTAAGATTAAGCATAGAAGTAAACAATATTTCATTGGATCAATTACTTGAAAGAATACGAATATCAGGAAAAATTATTGAAACAACTGATGATACAATAAGCAAAGGTTCTCATCATTCATTAAATCTAACAATAGGAAATTCACTAGTAATTTCAAAGAAGATAATCGAGGATTTTCAGATTAAATTATTAAAAAAGAGAACAAAAACTTCAGAGAGGCATATAATAATTGCCATTGACAGAAGACTGGCTGGAATTGGATTAATCACAGGAACGCATCTTAGAATATTTTCCGATATACTTTCAGGGCTAGCAGGAAAAAGGTATAAAACTAAAGCAACATATGGAAGTTTTTTTGATGAATTAATTAAAAACATTATCAGTATATATTCAAAAGATACAAAAATTTTAGTAACAGGTCCTAGTGAAGTAAAAAGAGAATTTGTAAATCATGTAGCGTCAAATAAATCAGAAATTCATAAAAATATCACTATAATTGATGGAATAGACCTATCAGGTCAAGAGGGAATTTATATTGCTCTAAAGCACCCAGGAGTAAAAGAATATATGAAAAATTCAGAATTAGCTGCAGCGTCACTAGCAACAGAAAATGCAATAAATCAAATATCTAGGGATAGTAAGAAAATTGCATATAGCGTAAAAGATGTTAAAAAAGTTGCAGAAATGGGAGCAATAGACAAAGTAATGATATCAAGTAAAATTTTTGAGCAAGTAGAAGAAAATGAAGTGGTTAATTTATTAGATAAAATTGAAAAATTTAATGGAAAAATACATCTTCTAGATAGCTCGACTGAAACAGGGAAACAAATAGATTCAATAGGCGGAATTATAGCATTATTAAGATATTCTATTCACGACATGGATTGAATTAACCAATCAAGATATGGTTTATTTACATTATTTAATTCAAAATCAATAATCTCAGGAACATCATAACTATGACGAGTAGATATCAAATTACGTAATTTAGACACATTAGAATTAGTAGTTTTAAAGATTGTAAGAAATTCATCTGAAGATTCTACAGAATCATTCCAAGAATAAACTGAATGACTTGGCATTATGTTAACACAAGCAGCAAATTTTTCTTTAATTGCTTGATTGGCCATATCTTTCGCATCGTCAAGAGTTGGAAAGGTTGAAATCAAAATTACACATTTCAATAATTAAACTAAGTAAAACTAGTGAATAAAGTTAATCCAAAGTGTTATATAATAAGTTCAAATATTCCTTCTCGTATTAATCGAATTGCAACAGCTCCAATTAACAACCCCATAATCCTTGAAATTGCTTGTGATCCATCTTTACCTAAATATTTTAATAATCCAGATCCAAGACGAATGCTATACCAACAAATTAAAATTGACAAAATAATAACAAAAAATTTTAAAAATAATCCAGGCATAACTAAAACATAACTAATACTCCCAGGACCCGCAAGAATTGGGATTGCTAATGGAAAAACAGCAAGATTAGTTTCAGAATTTTTTTGTAAATAATTAACATTACGTCCAAGAACGTAATCAATAGAAAAAATAAGTAAAATCAATCCACTAATTAATTTAAGATCATTCATAGTGATTCCAAGTAGAATGAGTAAATAACCGCCAAAAAATCCAAAACCAATCAATATACCGGTAGCGATTAGAAAAGCTTTGTTAACAGTTTTTACGCGTTCTTTTTTAGATAACTTACTAGTTAATGAGGAAAAAACAGGAATATTACCAACAGGATCAAGTATAGCAAGTAAAGTAATCATTGCTTGAAGAAATAACATTATATTAATATCGGCAATAGTAGACATATGCAAACATTCTCATACTAATGAATAAGTCTATTTAGAAGATATACTTCTAAATTAATATGGAAAAGATATGTAGCAAATGTTCAGAAACTCCCGTATATTTTAGAAAATATTCAGGGGAAAAATTATGTTCAAAATGTTTTTCAAAGTCAATCATTGACAAAACAAGAAAAACAGTAGCAAAACATAAAATGCTAAAATATGGTGAAAAAATAGCAGTAGGAGTTTCAGGAGGAAAGGATAGCTTAGCTTTATTAGATATCTTGGTAAAAATACAAAAAGAGAAAGAATATGAATTAATTGCTATAACAATTGACGAAGGGATTGAAAATTATCGTGAAGAGGCAGTCCAACTAGCAAAAAAAGCTTGTAATAATTTAGGAGTAGAACATGTAAATATATCATTTAAAGAACTATTTGGATTTACATTAGACAATGTTTTAGATAGCAGAGAAAACAAGAAAATAACTTCTTGTTCAATTTGTGGTCCGTTACGAAGACGGGGAATAGAATTAGCTGCAAAAAAGATTGGAGTAAATACTATTGCAACAGGACACAATTTAGATGACATGATACAAACATTTATGATCAATCTTTTAAGTGGCGATGTATACAGGGTCAAACAATCAGAACCTTATTCACAACCAAAACAAGGATTTCAATTTAAAAAAATTAAACCGTTAATGGAAATATATGAAAATGAAGTTGCATTTTATAGCTTTCTCAACGAATTACCATTCCAAACAGCAGATTGTCCACATATGAATGAAAATATTAGAAATGAAATAAGAGATACATTAAATAATTTTGAAAACAACCACCCAGGTATCAAATATAATCTTATGAAATCAATTTCAGATATAACAAAAAATATCAAGTTAAAACATAAAGAATTAATCATCTGTCAGATATGTCAAAATAGTTCGTCAAGCAGTCCTTGTAATGTATGTAAAACAGAGGATTTAGCAAAAAATCTGATGAAGTTATAATGACAAATACAATGTTTTTGTACTAGTAGGTAACATTCTGTTAGTAACATTTATAGTGAGAGTTTTATACCAGAATCAAGTAAGTAATGACAATGATTGATAATAATCAAGAAATTGGAGAATTACTTGATCTTTTAGGAAATAATACAAGAAGAAGAATATTAGAAGCCCTAACGAACGAACCAAAATACTTTATACAATTATCAAAAGAAATAGGAATAAGCCAACAAGCAGTACTAAAACATTTACTTCAACTTGAAAAATTTGGATTAATAGAATCATACAGAGCAAAAAGCAATTTAGCAGCCCCAGATAGGAAATATTTTAAATTAAATAAATCAGTGTTTTTGAGTGTAGGAATAACAGGAAATTCAATGGAAATAAGAATGGAGAGTATTCAAAATAGAAAAGAAGATATTTCATACGAAATTAATACAAATAAAAAACAACCAGATAAAGAGATGACGAATATTATAATAAATACAAAGAGTAAGCTTGATAATATTTCCACAAAAATAAGAGAATTAGAGGATGAAAAAATTATTTTATTGCAAGAAAAACAGAAAATTTTAGAAAAAGCACATCAAATAATTAGAGAATCATTAGAAGAGGATCTTGCAAGAAGAATTTTTTATTCACATCTGAATTCAGGGGAGATACTAGACATAGAAGAACTCTCTGAAGTATTAAATACAAGAGAAAAAGAAATAAAAGACATAATAAAGAAATTAGAAAATAGATTTTCAGTTGAATTAAGCTAACTTTTCGCTTGGATTGGAACAATAGATATTGAAGTTGGTTGCGGAAGTTTAGAAGAAGCAGTCTTCAATGCACGTTTGGCGTCAGCAGTAAATCTTTCATAAGTAGAAATTTCATATAGAACAGTTCCAATTTTAACACGCGCAGCTAATCCCATAGGTTTGCCATACGCACGACGCATACCCTCTTGAAGCCTATCTGCACCAGCAGCAGCAAGCATTTTATTTTCACTAATAACAGTATGAGGATATAGTTTAACAGTTAATTTATAACTTGTTTCTGGAACAATTTTATTCATTTTCTTATTTGCAGCAACTCTAGCTGCTTCAAGTGCATTATCACGTATTTGGCATTTTTCTTTTGAAATTAATCGAATGTTCACTTCATAATCGGAATTAGATGCTCCAGTTTGGAAACGAGCTATTCTAATATCAGGAGTACCAGGCGCATATTTTTTACTCAAAGGCATACCATTTGGAACTCGATAATTTCTTCCATTCATAATATTATATTACAATATTAAAGGTATAATTAAATGTGTTCTAATAAAGAAAAATACAAAGAAATGTCAAAATACTTTATAACATTAGTGTACGAAAGGCTTTCTCAATCTGAAATAATTATTAATTTAACAAGTAAAGAAATTCCATATAAAATCATAGAAAAAAATGATATTTTTATGATTTTAGAGACAGAAATGAAAACAAAATTCAAGGAAATAGGAGGAATATACAAAATTGGTAAAATTATATGTGAAGATGATTCAATTGATAAACTCGATAAAAAAATTTATGAAAAAGAAATATTATCAAATTTACAAGAAAAACAAAAATGGAATATGAGTTACTATTCTAAACATACGATCAACCCACAATCATATGAACAAATTCATAATATCATAAACAATCAAATAAAAAATAATATAAAAAAAAGTAAAATAATAAAAAACAATATTCAATCAAATAATTTTTATGAATTATCAGTAGATAAAGAAAATCAAGAATACCTAAAAATATTATTAGGTTATGATGGAAAAAAATATTACTTTTCAGAAAGTACAGATAGTATAAAATCATCAGAATTTATAGAAAGAGATTTATCAAGACCGTATCAGGATTCAAAAATAAGTTTATCTCCAAGAACAGCAAGAATATTAGTAAATATATTAGGATTAAAAAAAGGAGATACTATACTAGACCCATTTTGTGGAACAGGAACTTTTCTAATGGAGTCATTAATTAAAGGGTATAAAGTAATGGGAAGCGATATAAGAAAGGAATGCGTGCTTGGCACAAGAAATAACTTAAAATGGTTAATAAAAAAATATAAATTAAAAAATAAAATCAAACGAATCAATCAAGACAATGCTGAAAAATTATTCAATGTAGAATCAAATTCAGTAGATGGAATAATAACAGAACCAATTTTATTACCAAATTATAAAAAACACCCTACTTTCGATAGTGCGAAAGAAGATTTGAAAAAATCAAAAAAAATTTACGAAGAATCATTAAAATCAATAAAAAGAGTTTTAAAAAGAAATGGGAAACTAGCAATAGTTACACCAAGAATTAAAACACAAAATAATGAATTTGTTAGATTCAAATTTAGAGATATGATAAAGAAAACAGGTTTAATATTTAACGATAAATTAGACAGTCAACCATTTATTATGAAATCGTCAGATGAACAGAAAATAATTAGAGAGATATGGTTATTAGAAAAATATTAGAATTTTTTTCTCAAATGTAACTTAATTTTGTGTGCAAAACCAAGTAAAACACTATTTTCTCTAGGAGATGGACGAGATCTTTTAAGAATATTTTGAATACTAGTTCGAATTAAAGTGAGTTTATGTGACGGCAAACCGATGAGTTCAACAACGTCTACATATGCATCAATAGTTCTATTTATTTCAGAATGATCAGCAATGAGTTTGTCAACAAGCTCATAATTTGTCAATTCATAAAGAATGATAGATAATGCATGACTAATATTCAATGTAGGATATTCGGAATTGGTTGGAATATGTACGACAACATCAATATTTTGCAGCTCCTCATTAGTAAGACCGGTTGTATCTCTTCCAAAAATAATACAAATTTTATTACCCATTTTTTGAATACTCGATTGAAGTTTGGAAATAGAAATACTTTGCCTAGGACTAAGTCCTCTTTGACTTGTTATAGCAGTAGTAGCAATCAATGTATCATATTGATAAAGATCTTCGAATTTGATATGCTCAACATTCTCCAATATTTCAACGGCATGAGACGCAAAAGGACGTGCTTTAATCAAATCAGCCTTAGAATCAATTAATAGTAATTTTCCAAAACCGAAGTTTTTCATTATTCTTGCTACATAACCAACATTAATAGAATATTTTGGCTCAATTAGACATATAGCAATTTCTTCAAGAGGAGAATCAGACACGTTACAGACAACACACAAGATATAATAAAAACGATTTAAATATAATTATTTATTCCTAATTACTTTAACTACATATAGTTCCTCATAAAACAATTTCTTTTTCATAACAACATCAACAGAATAAGATTTAGAAAGATTATCGATATAATTGTCTATAGAAGAGAGACTGGATTGGACAAATATTATACAACCACCAGGTTTAACCAAATCAAGAGAGATTGTCAACCATGTATGCGTGAGTTCAAGACCAGTTTTTCCACCATCAGTAGTAATATCAGTATAATCATCGTGGGGCAAGTAAGGAGGATTAAAAATAATTATATCAAATGAATTTGAAACAACCATCGATGGTCCGTCTCCCAATATTAGATCTGTATATTTTCTCAAATCAAGTTCGTTTAATCTTGAACTAACATAAGAAAGTGATTTAGAATTAATATCAATTCCAACAACATTATTATTATTAGAAGCCAAGGTTTGAAGTATTAAACCAGAACCAATTCCTATTTCCAAAATAGTGGTATCAGTATACTTGCTAACAACATCAAGTAAAAGTTCAGTATCATCAGAGGGTTTATAGATATCATTCATAACAAATCATAATTGCCTAATATTTTAACAAGAGAAATTATCATAGTGGGATTAAATTCATAAATTCGCTTAGATAAATCAAAGTTATTATTACACTCTAGCAATGCATTCTCATTATTAGTTAAACTATGAAGAATTGAATGCAATTGTTTACGACGAGAAGAAAACAATTTTTTGATCATGTATATCTCAGATTGTTGAAGGGAATTTCTAGGTTTTATAACAATCATAGTTGATTGAATTTTTGGAGGAGGATCAAAACAAGAAGGAGATAGAATTTCTACAAGTTTTATGTCTAGACAATATTGTGAAATAACACTAACCGGACGATAATTTGTGTTATTAGGAGACGACATAATCTTATCAATAAATTCTTTTTGAAGTATAACTACAGCATTTTTAAAATTTTTATTAATCAACCAATAAATAAAACGCCTAGACTCAGAATATGGCAAACTAGATACAAACACATCAAATTTTCCAGTGTACTGAAAACCATCCATATGCAATAAATCAAGATTGTTGTAAGATGAGAGTTTGTTATGTGAAATATTGTATAATGATTTATCCAATTCAGAAGATGTGACGAATTTAGCTTTTTGGCATAGCTTTTGTGTTATTTCACCCTTACCAGTACCAATTTCATAAACACAATCATCTTCAGTAACAGAAGAATATTCCAAGAGTTTTTTTATCATTAAAGAATCAATAAGAAAATTTTGATCAGAATTATTTTTTATATTCATACGAAATACAAACATATTAGACGCGAACAAATAAAGGCAATCTAACGTTCCCAGTTACTTCTTCCGAAATTCTTTTTGCAATTAATTTACCTGGTTCTTTTAGATTAATTCTGGTTTGAATATCAGAAAATGAGGAGAAAGGTTGTTTTTCTCTTTCTTGGAGTATTTGACGCAAAAACGTTTTACCAATGCCAGGTATAAGCTCTAATGCATGTAAACGTGGAGTTACAGCTTGTGCTTCGTTAAAATAATTAACATAAAAACTTTCATTTGAATCAACAATCATCTCAATAACGTCAGGTAAAGAATTCAGTGATTCATTAGTTAATGAAGTATAAGAAAGCTTTCCCAAAACACTGACCACTTTTGATCGACCTTCTTTCCCAATACTAATTTTCTCAGTAATAGTAAACGATTCTTCGCTAGAACCTAATATTTCCAAAAGTGTTAACCTATCTAACCCCATAGCTTGAATAATTGTACCATCACGACCTTTAATTAATGTAGAACGACTATTAGGTCGATAATCTAATACAAATGCAAATTCTTCATATTTTTTATTAGTTAAGTTAGACATGAGTATCAACTTCGTATGATTTATAAAATGAAATTATAACTTATTGTGAATATTTAATTTAACAGTAGAATAATCAAGAAAAGATAAAGTCAAATTCGTTCAGCGTGAGCTTATAAGCACTCTTTGGCTTTAAACTTTGTTGATGAATATACAGATAACAGTTAATCACATGCTTGTTGAATAACAGAAAGTATCTCATCTAATGTTTCAGAAGGAATTAGTTTTTTCCATCCACTGGTAAATACACGTAATTCAGGAATAGTTTTTGGACAAATATTAAGAATTTCATACGCGTCTTCTAGACTAATAGAACCAAGTTCTGCAATTTTCTTAGCAGCTGAATCAACTTTTTTAGGAGTAGAATCAGGAAAACCCTTAACATAATCAAGTGTTCGTTTTTGTATTTGATCTGCTTCTTCAAGATCAAGTTTAGATAGAATGGTTTTAACTTCAGCTAAACTAATTACTGTAACTTTTTTTTGTTTCATAATACTATTCCTCTTTAATTGTTACTAATCCTGATTTCTGTGGTTTAATATGCTCGTAGCGAGTAATAACTTTTTTAATTTTTCCACCAACTTGCACATCAAGCTCTATTGATCGTTTATTAATACTAGTAACTACACCAACATAACCCTGAAATCTACGATGAGGCATTCCTTTAACCTGTGCAGGATTAATATTAATAATCACTCGATCGTCAATTTGATATTCAGTCAGTAAATAACTCAAACCAGAAGGTCTCTTATGACTTAAAACTGAACGTGATTTTCTCCTAAATCCTGAATGTCTCATAATAACGCACGTATCCTATGTTTTGTCTTCATTAATAATTTTTGCTGTTATAGACGCAAGCAAGCCACCAACAACCGGAGCAATCCAATACAAATGGTGACTTTGTAAAGCACCTTCAACTCCATAAAGATATGAAATTATAGCAGGACCGAATGAACGTGCAGGATTCATTGACGCTCCAGTAATAGGACCGCCTGCAAGAATATCAATTGTAATAATCATTCCAATAGCAAAGCCATGCCAACCTGCAGTAGCTTTTTTGTTTACAGCAGTATTAAAAATTACAAGCACTAAGAAGAAAGTTAAGATAATTTCTACAATTAAAACTGTAGCGTCAGATATTCCTGCTCCAGGTAGATTTGAACCTAGATTGTTTGATGTAATACTGCTAGGAAGGATAAGTGAATGAGCAATAGCGGCGACAACACCTGCAGCAAGTTGGCTAAAGATGTATGCAATGCCATTTTGTGTATCAATTTGTTTTCTATAGATCATAGGTATGGTTACAGCAGGGTTTAAATGGGCACCAGAAACGTGACCAAATGAATACACCATTACTGCAATAACTAAACCATGAGCAAAGGCAATTTGAAGAAGAGCTCCATTAGCATATGCTATTGCAAGACTTCCAAAGAATACTAATGCAAAAGTACCAATGAATTCAGCAAGACATGCACGAGAATTAATATCCATAAATAATCAAATCAATTAGAAACTGGATAGACTATTTCTCCACCAGCAGGTGAAGGAAAAGCTTGTCTTTTTGTTTCAGAGCCTTTAGTAGCCCAGAAAATTTCTGCAATTTTTCGTACGGATTCGAGAAGTTCTTCAGCAGCCTCTAAACTAACTTGTTGTCTTGTTTTTGATGCAGTTTTCATCGCTTTCCAAAATAGATCGTGTAATTCAGGGTATTTTTCAAGATGTTCGGGTTTAAAATAATCAGCCCAAATAATCCTAAGTTCATTCTTACAACTTTCTGCATGAGTTTCTTTTACTTCTATATATCGACTAAATTTGGCCAGACTCTCAGGATCCGACAGGGAATTTCCAAGATCGTTAATAAGTTGATTCATACGAACAACAGTAAGGGCGTCTAACTGTGCAGTGTGTAGGTCATAAATACCACACGGAATATCACAATGCGCATACGCATATTGTACAGGATAGAGAAAATTAACAAATTTATTTTTAATAGATATCATACTCATAATAAGTAAGTCAATATACATACTTTAAAATTTAACTATGGAGAAAAAAGAATCTAAATATGAACGTTTTAAGAATACTAAACATAATATTTTTACCTGTATATTACATCAATGCAAAGAGATTTTTAGTAATTGGACACTGCATGGAACCAAAATTAAAAGAAGAAGATTCGGTATTTATCAGCAACGTGTATTACAAATTGAATAAAATTAAACGAAATGATATAATTGGAATAGATAATAAGAAAAAAGTAGAAATTAAAAGAATTATAGGCATGCCAAATGATTTTGTGTTATATGATGAAAATTCCATATCAGTAAATGGGAAAGCAATAAAGACAAATATTAAAAAAGACCTTCAAAGCAACGTTAATAATTTTAAAGTCAAATTAAAAGAATCAGAATATTTTGTATTAGGAGACGATTATTGTCCTCAATGTATTGATTCAAGAAAATATGGTCCAATAACAAAAAATCAAATAATAGGAAAAGTATTATAGAAATAGAATTGGAAAGAGAATTATCGCATCCTAAAAAAACAATAAACAAGTATAATATAAAAATACCAGTATTAGGACTAGGTGTATGGGGAGTCCCTAAAAACAAAACAGAAAAAATTGTAACAACTGCAATTAATCAAGGATACAAACACATTGATACAGCACAGATTTATGGCAATGAAAAAGAAGTAGGAAAGGCAATAAGGGGAAAAGATGGAATTTTTATTACTACAAAATTATGGGAAAGTAATTTTGGATATGAAAAAACAATAAAAGCTTGCGAAGAAAGTTTGTCAAAGCTAAATAATATTGATTTATTTTTAATGCATTCACCACACGGACCAGAAATAAGAAAAGAAACTTGGGAGGCAATGCAGTACCTATTAAAAAATAAATATGTAAAAGCAATTGGAGTTTCAAATTTCGGAGTACGTCATATTAAAGAGATATTGTCATGGGCAGATATTGGACCTTGTATGAATCAGATAGAATTATCGCCATTTCTTCAAAGAAGAGAATTAGTAAATTTCTGTAGAGAAAATGACATAGTCACAACAGCGTACAGTCCATTAACACATGGAATAAAAATAGATGATAAACGTTTGATAGAAATAGGAAAAGTTTACGAAAAATCAGCAGTGCAGATATTGATTAAATGGAGTTTGCAAAAAAACAACATAGTAATTCCAAAATCAACAAATAAAGAAAGAATAAAAGAAAACATAGAGGTATTTGATTTTACAATAGAACAAAAGCATATGGAAGTTTTGGATGCATTAGAAGAGGGATTTGTAACTTGTTGGGATCCAACTAGAGATCCTTAATATTATAAATAAAAAGTTATCCAGCACATTTAATATTGTTATATTTACAATCAATTTTATGCGGGGGTCGCCCAGCCCGGTCAACGGCGTTAGGTTGAGGGCCTAATCTCTCAGGAGTTCATGGGTTCAAATCCCATCTCCCGCATTATACATAGAGATAACACAAATAACAGAATATTTATTTCAGCAATTACATAACCATTGCATTGAAAGTAGAAGATACTTTAGGATATTCGACTCGAGCAATCAAAGAAAGATATCTCAGGTCAGGCCTTACAATTTTAATGGTATTATTAGGGGCAATGTTATTGACGGGATTAAATGGACTTGGAGAAGGATTCAACTACAATATTACGAAACAATTTGAAGGATTAGCCCCAGATGTAATAACATTAACCCCATCTCCAGTAGTTGGTGGGCCAGGAGATGATCCAGATGAACCAGATCCAGCTCCTCCGGTAGAATTAAATTTACAAACTTTGAAAAGTATAGAAAGATTGGACGGAGTGCAAGAAGCAATACCAAGTTTTAGATCAGGTTTACAAATAGAATATGCAGGAAAGTCTCAAACTACTTCGTTGATTGGAATTAATCCACAAAAGTTAATCTATGTTTTACCAGGATTGGAATTTGTAGAAGGGGACTTTACAGATCCAAGTGATTCAACGGGAATATTATTAGGTTTTACCGTAGCGTATCCTGGAGGTTTGGAGCTAGAACCATTCGCCGAAGTAGGTAATTTAGTTTGTGTAAAGACAGGTAAACAGGAGATTGTTGGTGGTGTAGAAAAAGTAGTAATGGAGAAGAAATGTTTCGTAGTGCGAGGCGTTCTGGCTGAAACAGGAACGGTGTTCTATGATAACTCCATATCAGTGCCATTAGCTTCGGCAAATAATTTCATGGATAAGAAAAATATATATGATACGATTTTCGTAGTTGTGGATCCAGAAGTTGGAAATGATGCAGTAACTGAAGAGATAAGAGAAGTATATGGAGAGGGAATAGGTATAACAACACCAGCACAAATTCAAGAAACAATTCAAGGATTTGTTGGTAGTTTTAATATTTTCCTCAGCAGCATAGGATTCATATCTTTAATTGTAGGCGGCGTAGGAATAATTACAACGTTATACACATCAGTAACAGAAAGAACAAAAGAACTAGGAACACTCAAGGCATTAGGAGCAACAAATGGCAATATTATATTTTTAATTTTATTTGAAGCAGTAATAATAGGAGTAGTTGGGGCATCAGCAGGTCTATTAGCAGGTTATGGATTAGGTTGGATTTTAACGCAATATGGATTTGGTGCTCAATTTGGAGATCTGGTTCCGATATTTCGTGTAGATGCAATGATCAATGTATGGCTCACGGCAGTGACTTTAAGCATACTAGCAGGAACTTATCCGGCTTGGAGAGCAGGAAAAATGACTCCAATGGAAGCATTAAGAAGAGATTAAAAGAGAATATATTTCTCTAAAACTTCAACGGAATGATTTTCCTATATTTTTATAAGTCTTTTTTGTAGTTTTACGAAGACCAGGAGATCTAAAATAAGAAAATACTATAAGAAACAATACAAAAATTGGAAGTAGTACAAGTCCGTAACCTGTGCTGTTGATAACAATATCTTGAATAGAATTAGAATCATTAGCAACATCACCAGAATAAATTTCAGAGAATCCTCCGAATGCAGTAATTTCAATAACATATTTGCCTTGTGGAATCATTTCAAATGAGACGTGACCAGAATAATCTGTTTGTTTGGAAATTACACGATCATTAGGAAGAGTAAGTAAAACATCTACATTCGGAACAGAAAAGCCCAAACCATTTTGAGCATGAAATGATAAATCATACAATCCAATTGGAATGATCCAGGATTTTCCGGGTTCGGCCTCAAAATTAAGAGATGAAATAGGATTAAAGTCAGCTCCTTGATATTTTATATTGTTAAGCTTAAAGATTCCTTCAGAGACCCAAACGTTAGAAAAATCAGTAACTGACAATATATCTCCATCAGGAGATGTAATTTCAACACTAGAAGGAATATTATCTAGTAATAAATTTTTAGCATCAGTAAATGTCATAGAAATTCTAATCTGACGAGCATAATTAATATTCGAAACAATTGGTTCAGTAATTATATTAGGCACATTATCTGATGTAATCCATTTTTCACCAGGAGTTCCTAAAATTTCTTGATCGAATGATATATTCGTACCTATATCAATCCAATCAGACCAGTCAGAATAAGAAAGAGTAGTGTGTGTAACACCTTCATATACATAGTTTATCCGAGTCGGATGTTCTTGATTGAGACCGGTAGTTATAATTGTTGGTTTGATTTGTTCTCGATATTTTATTTCTATATCAGAAGGAGAATTAATTAACCATGAATTAGAATCTGCAGACCAGCGATGAAGAGGATTAGAAGAGATAATTGCAGGAACTGTTAGTTGGGAGTTATCATCAACCCAAATAAGAATTTCTTCGTCGGTAATATGAATCCGAGTGTTATCTAAAAATGAACTCGAGATAGATATTTCTTGATTTGCATTATGACTAACAGAAGTACGCCATTGTCGTGTATATTCAACAAGATGTTCAACAGGTTGATTAACTGCAACAATTACATCACTTTCAGTAATATAACGTTCATTGGGATTTACATCAATAATCCTAGGCAGAACCAAAGATCTTCCTTCGTCCACCCAATCAGCCCAGGAATTTGAGAAGTCTGCATCGACTATTTTCCCTCCAGACGTAAATGAGAAATCAATTGGTAAATTATTGTCTAAACCAAAAGTACGGATAGACGAATAATATTGTCTTAGATAATAAATATCTAGCTCATCATATTCGACTATAGTCCATCGAAGTGATTCAGTTGCATGAAAACGTTCTGCAGAATCTATTGGAACAGTCTGATCGACAACAAGTTGACTTGCTTCGTCAACCCACATATACCAATTATCAAGAGCTTCCTCTGAAAATGTATTACCAAGAAATTCCCATTCTACATTAGTTTGATATGACCGTTCAAGACCTTCTATGTTTACTTCTATAAAATGAGTCGAGCCAAGAGAATCAAGAAATAGATTAGAAACAATATCATAAGTTGCTTCTTCCCCAGACACAATTCCATACGCAATTATTGCTATAGTATAATACCCAGGAGGAACACCAGCAAAATCTGCAAAAATTTGATTAGAAAAGAAAAAATTCCTACCAGAAGCTACAGGCTGGAAAGCCACTTCAGGATCATAGCTTGTTTGTATATTACTATCGTAAATAAGCATCCCAAAATCATCATCAGGCACTATGTGTTGAAGTAATATTTGTAATGATTGATTTATTTCTGTAACTTCAAGTCCATACCAATCAGCTTGAAAAGTTCCCAAAGAACTCTGTAAAAGAAAAGGTGAAGATTGTGCATAAACAGGAGCTATTGATTGAAAACAAAATATAATGACAATAAATATTGATAGATATTTAATCATAGTCATGTTTTCAGTCATTTCTTGTGATATATTATTACTTATAACTAGTTTTATGAAATACTGATTTAAGTTTTCAAATGACAGGCAACATAATGATTTGGTTGAATTTCCTGTAGTTTAGGAAAGGTTTTACGACAACGATGTGAAATTTTTGCAATATGTAAATCCAATACTTTACCTTTTTTATCGTCATAAACAGTACATTGTTGATGAAAATTAGATCTAGGAATTACTTTTCTCAGTCGATGTAAATTATTTGGATTAGCACTAGGAATTGCTTCAATTAGAGATTTAGTATAAGGATGTAATGGATTTTTGACTAAACGATTTGACTTGCACAACTCAACTATACGTCCAAAAAACATAACGGCTATTCTATCAGAAAATTGTCTTGCAGTAGCAATATCATGTGTAATATACAAGAAACTAATGTTTTTAGATTGTTGCAAGTCGCGAAGAAGTCCTAAGATTGACAATCGACTTGATGCATCAATCATAGAAACTGGTTCGTCTGCTACAATAAATTCAGGATTAAGCATCAATGCTCTAGCGATACCTACTCGTTGCCTTTGTCCACCAGACAACATATGTGGATACTTGGACAAGTAATCTTCAGCAGGAGTAAGATTAACATCGTTTAGTGATTGAATAATTTTATTATATCTAATATCATCTCCTACAATCTTATGTATAATTAGAGGTTCTTCCAATATTTGTGAAACAGTCATAAATGAATTAATTGATGAATAAGGATCTTGAAAGATTGCTTGGACACTTTTTCGAAATGAGAAATCATCAAATGATTTATCAAATAAAGAACCTTTGAATTTTACTTTACCATGACTGGGTGTAAGTAGATTTAGTGCAACTCTTCCAAGAGTTGTTTTACCGCTACCGGATTCTCCTACAAGTGCAAGAGTTTCGCCAGAATTAATTCCAATAGAAACATCAGACAACGCAGTAAATGGTTTAGAAGATAATAGACCAGTTCTAATAGTAAAATCAACGTTAATATTTTTTAGATCAAGAATAGGATTCCGAGAATGAGAAAGTTTTGTGAAAGGAAGTTTTGAATCCAACTTAGGAATACTATCAAGTAATTGTTTTGTAAAAATATGTTTTGGTTTAGTAAGGACTTTGGTGAGACTAGCATGTTCAACAAACTGACCATCTTTCATAACAGCAAGATTATCACATAAATCACTCGCAAGCGCAATATCATGCGTAATAAAAATCATTGAAATGCCTTGCTTTTTTAGTGATTTCAAGAGGTTCATTATTTGTGCCTGAACACTTACATCTAAAGCAGAAGTAGGTTCGTCAAGGATAACAAGATCAGGATTGTAAACCATTGACATAGCAATTATTATACGTTGCTTCATGCCGCCGCTGAGTTCATGTGGATATTTAGAATATATATCATCGCTCAAACCAACCAAATTAAGCAATTTATACGCAGTACTTTTTGCTTCAGATTTATTCCGACCATCTTGAATCAGTGGTTCAATTATTTGATTGCCAACGCGTAAAACAGGATTTAATGAATTCATAGCTCCTTGAAAAACCATGGAAATTTGTTTCCATCTAACTTGGCTTCGAAAATTATTATCAGAAAATTTATTTAGATTTTTTCCACGAACAGAAATACTCCCACTAAATTTGGAGACATTCTTAGGGAATAATCGAAGTAACGATAATGCAATACTTGTTTTACCACATCCAGATTCACCAACTATACCCAAAGCTTCTCCAGATTTAATATTAAATGAAACATTCTTCACTGCATGAATAGTTTTAGTATTAGTTTTATAATCTAAACGAAGATTTTTTACAACGAGATTATTTATTTTATTTTGAGCGGTTGGAGTCATTTTAATCACATATTTTTAAGTTTAGGATTAACAACAGGTTCAAGTGCAAGAGCAATAAAGACAAAGATCATTGCAGTAATAACAATTAACAATCCAGGCGGTAGAATCCACCACCAATATCCAATATATACACCTCCGGTCCGAAAACCGTTTTCTAAAATTTGTCCCCATGTTGGAATAGACGGATCGCCCAGACCTAGAAAACTAAGTGAAGCTTCAGCAAGTATTGCAGCAGGTGTAAAAAATACTAATTGTGCAAAAATAAATGGTGCAAGTTGTGGAAAGATATGCCTATACATTATCCTCCATTTAGATGCGCCTAATGATTTTGCAGCTTCAATTGATTGACTAGTATTAAGTTGCAGAACCATAGACCTGACAATAATTGTTAATCCAGGCCAACCAAACAACACTAAAATAAGCATAACTAGCCACAATTGTGGACCAATTATAAAAATAAGGAAAATAAGAATAGGTAACAAAGGAATATTTGACAGTGTGTCGGAAAATCTTTGAATAACAGTATCGGTTTTTCCTCCAACATAGCCACTAATTATACCCAATGTAGTACCTATCATAGTAGTAAGTGTAGAAGTAATTATACCAATTAACAATGCAACTGGAAAACCAAACAACAATCCAACTGAGATATCCCTGCCAAGAGAATCAGTTCCTAGAAATCCATAAGTTGAACCTCCTAAGACAAATTTAACATTAGAAATAGAATCACGTTCATCAGCAACTACAAACTTAATGACAAGAGTATATTCTCCAAGAAGAGGTTCATAGGATTCAATAGAATTTGAATTAAATTTAGAGAAGATTACTTTTTCATTAGAACCAACAATTTGATTAATAGAGATTTGTTGTTGAGTTCTTTCTTGTAAGAAAATAAGCAAGTTTGAAGCGACGGATTTATCTCCACTAAGATTGACACGGAAAGGAGACTCGGAATAACGCGTAAATGGCGCATCTTCTCCAACTCGTGGAGGAGAAATGATTTCTCTATAGACAAAAACTTCGTCATTATCTGGTCTCACAATAGAAAGAGTTACAATAGGAGGCAGATCATGATATGTAATATCATTCATAGATAGAGAGATAAAAGTTGGAAAACTATTCTTGTCCAAAATAAGTTTTTGTGTATATATCCTTTCTTCTTGATTAGGAATTTTCACAACATCACTAGGCGAAGTAAATTCTATGATGTGATGTTCAAATTCATCATCATTGAATAAAGCAGTCCAAGAAGGAGGTGCAGACTTTGGGTAATCTGACCAGTATGCAGGATTATTCCACACAGTAGTTCCAAAATCAAGAGGATAAGTAAAAACAACAAAGGTAGAGATAATAAGAAAAATCAATAATAAAGCAGAACCTGCTTTTCCAGAAGTACTAGAGAAAAATTCATTAAGATTATCTTTAGAACTACTCATTTGTATCTAATCCTTGGATCTAAAACGACATACAATATTTCTAAAATAAATCTGGCTATTACATAAAGCAGGGTAAACATAAAAGTTAATGCGACAATAACAGATTCATCTGCAGCTAATACTGCTTCATAATACAATCTCCCCATCCCAGGCCAACCAAAAACAGTTTCAGTTAGAATTGCACCGCCTAAAGAACCAGTCAGGCCTAATATTAAGCTGGTTACAATTGGTGGAGCTGCAACACGAACTATATGACGTCTCATAACAAGATTCTCAGGAAGTCCTTTTGCACGTGCAACGTTAACAAAATCTTCTTGTGAAATATTCAAGACCATTGTACGAACTGCATAAGCCCAAGGTCCAATGGAGACAATTATTAAAGTAAACACTGGAAGTATTGCGTGCCAAAGTCGATCAAAAAATCTCGCCAATGGTTCAGTAGGAGGAGGTACACTAAACATTCCTGATGATGGAAGAATTCTTAATTGAAAAGCAAATAAAATAATAAAAATTATTCCCAACCACCAAGCAGGAAGAGCATATGAAATAGCAGAAAAATATGAAACAGCACGTTCGAATCTAGACCCTACTTGAGTGGCAACTTTAACACCAACATACAGACCAATTAGTGAAGTAACAAACATAGCAGATGTAACAAGAATTAGAGTATTTGGCAGTCTTTCAATAACTATATCACTAACACGATTACTTCCTGAAAAACTACGAAGAGTTCTAGCCTCACCTAAATCCAGTGTGAGAATACGAAACACCATATCAGGTAAACGATAATACCAAGGTTGATCCAAACCATAAAATTCTATTAATTGCTCACGTCGATCAGAAATAACTCGTTCAAGTTCATTTGGATCATTAATATTTTGTGAAAGAGATTGTCTCAATCCACGTAATTCTTCACTTACTGTGGCAGTTAATAATCGGTCAGAAAAACCTGTTGCACCAAGAACAATAACTGAAAGAAAAAGAACTGTTAACAAGACAACAAATAAAGAAAGTCCGCGAAATACTAAAGTTCGAAAAAGAGACATTATACAGTATTAGATTTATTTATTCTAACTTTTATTTGTGTTTCTTTGGTTTTTAACATCAAGTAGATTTCTTACTAGATTTTCTAATGGATTTTTTAGGTTTTTTAGTTGAAATTGTTTTTTTAGTAGCAGTTGTTTTCTTAGTTGTTTTCTTAGAACTTTTTAATCCTGATTTTTTACTAGATCGAGAACGAGATGAAGTTTTTCTAACAACACGTTTGGAAGTAGTTTGTGATCTTTGCATTACAAATACGCCTCCAATAATTATAACCAAAGCAACTATGAGAGGAAGAATTAAACTTGATGATTCTTCCGATTGTGGTTTTTCATCAATATTATTTTGATTGATAGGATTTTCAGATTGTGGTTTTTCTTCATTAATTTGTTGACTAACAACAGGTGCAACAGGTCGATCAGAAACAGCTTCAAGGACAATAACCCGAGCGCTAACAGATGATAGTGTATCACTAAAACCTGCTAAATGTAATTTATAGAAACCTGGTCGTAGATTGGATGTTAAAGTACTATCAAGATTAATAACAAACTCATTTGTTGATTTTTCAGAAGCTATTCCCTTAGATAAAATTTCATTATTAATTTCATTAATCAATGCATAACGAAGTCCTAAATTACCCTCGCCGATTAATTTCATAATGATTTCATTATCAGAATTGAGTTCAATGAAATTTGTATTTATATCAACAATTTCAACTAGATTTGCACTTCCATAATAAAACTGACCGGGTTTAAATGGATAAGTTTCATCTCGAAAAGCAATTAATTCAGCATACTGAGCAGGAGGATCATATATTTTCAACATAAAAGGTCCATTAGATATAACTAACATTTTATATTCATCAAACCAAGAAAGAGCAGAATTATATCGACTTTGAGCATCAGAGGTAGAAACTAATTGTTTTCCTTGAACTGTAAATACATTTAGTGGAATATTATTGTCTGAACTATGTTCACGTAAAACAGAACGAACAAGTCGTGCGTCTCTATCCATAACAAGACTCAGCCATGGAACGTTAAATCTTTGTGCAGCTGTATCACTGTATGCAGCTTTTCGTTGATCAAAAACTAATGTATCCATTGAATAAAGTATTTCCCAAGGCATGGTTATACTAGTAATACTAGCATAATCAGCAATGTAATCAGGAGCAAAATGCCAAAAATCAACATAAACTTCTAGTTTATTATCATCAACTATACGAAATCCTTTGAAACTATCCAAATACGGTTTCGAAACAGTAGCAATAGCAAATTCCATTGAAGATTTTTCGTCGTTATAAGTTAGATCAAAAGTTTGATGTATAGAATAAATTACATCAGCCATAGTTATAGATTCGCCATGATGCCATTTAGAATTAAAGTAATTTGAATAGTCGAACACAACTTTACTTGTTGCGACTGAACCTGCAGGAACATTGGACCAAGAACTAGTTTCAGCATTCCAAACAAATGAATCTGAAGGAATTTGAAGAGTTCCGCTCGGACCAGAAGTAGTAATGTCATAATTTGCACGATAAGGAATTGGTAAACCGGTAAATGGATGTCTAGTAATAGGAGGATCGTACATATTTCTCCATATATCACTACCATAAAGATCACCAAAGCCTCCTACAGGATTCCAAGTTGTACGTTCAGTCCACACCCAAACATTACCAATAGTTAAATCATTTTTACCAGGAATATGTGCATCTCTTTGTGTCCAGAGACTTTTTGGACCAGCTATTATATCAGAGCTTATACCTTCAATTTTATCATTGGCAGGTAAATTAGTAATAATATTTGCAATCCAGAGCCTTACAGATTCATCAAGACATAGTTTAGAAGCTTCAACATATATGGAATTTCTATCCTGTTCATTTTCAAAATCTCCACTAAAGATTTTTTGGCTAAGTTCATCCAAGTCAGGACTTTCATATTGCCAATAACCTTGTTCTTGCCATCCAGGCATATTTCCTAACCAGGGAGCACACATTTGATTTAATGTACCAGAATCATATCTATTGGCTGAACCTTTACCCCAACCCTCAGTATACATATGCCAAGAACCACCGGTTCCAACTAAATTTGGATCAGTACTGTATACGGCAAAAATAGCAGGGCCAAATTGCTGGTATGTAGGTTGTACTATAAAACCTAAATTTTCAACTTCAGACCTAATCAAATCACCAACGTCTCTTCGTTCGTCCTCAACACGTATTATAAAATCAATACGAATTGGTTTTCCATTATAATGCCATTTACCCTCAACTAACTCAGCTCCTGCATTAATCATTTCATTATGAACTATACCTCTAGCATAATCAGGATCATAAGTGATTGATGATTCAAGTAACATATCATACAGAGTTAGATAATCACTATCAAAGGAACTAACATGAGTCAACATAGGTACGGCCATTCCTTTGTAAATTTCTTGAACAACAAAATCTCGATTAACAATAAAATGTATTGCCTGTCGAACTTCTTTAATTGAAAAAGGGTTAAGTTGTCCTTCAGGGCCAGGTGCAGGATTAAGTAATAATGAAATAGTAGAAGTTGGTGCTTCGTGAACTTTAATTCCAGGAGTATTACGTATATCACGTGCCGCTGTAACTTTCAGTCCAAAATAATACATATCCATTTGATCGGCAATAATTTCTTGAGGGGCAACGTCAACATGAAATGATCTGAATCTAAGAATATCTACTGCAGGACCGGGTTTATTATGTGGAGGTACATAGTTACTCTGACCAACTGACATAGTAGGCACAATAGCAATCAATAAAACAAAACTTAACAAAATTGTGATAACTTTTGTAGAGAAACCAGATAACATAATGATCCACAGGTTATGGTTTTACAAATTTACGAAGTTTTTTTATGTCAATATTACCAGTGCGAGAAATGGAAATAAATGCTACAACAACAACAGCAAGCACACCAGCAATAAGAGTATACATAATTGTTTCAAAATTATTTGTTTTGTCAGATATTGAAGAAATATCACTTTGAATTTGGTTAATTTGAATAGGAAGATTAGCTAATTCAGGAATATTACTTGGAGGTACAGGTACAATAGGAGGAGGACTATCTACATTAGTAGAATTCTGTAACAAATCAAAAATAGATTCAGAAATAACAGATAATCTATTCTCGAGTTGATCTAAATTGTTAAAACCAAAATCCATAAAAAATGAAGCGCTAGCTACATTTCCAGAAGCTTCTATAGCTACTATACTATGAGCACCCTCACCTGCAATTGGAATAAATATATCAGTAGTGAAGAGTCCATCATTATTAGTACGAGTGGAAGAGATGATAACTCCGCTTACAGAAATATAAATTTCTTGATCGGGTTGGAAATCAAATCCAGAAATACGTACGTCTCTCCCTCCAGGTCCAGATGGAGGACTTATAAAGATCGAAGGAGTTGGCATTGATTTAGTTCGTGCAAAACCAATCTTTTGGTTCATACCGGTTATTTCACCTAACCGACCGTCAGTCCAGATCATATATACATCGTCGACTACAGCCTTGATATCGTTATAATCTCCAATAAACGCACCTCTAGGAAAAGCTTTGTTAGGATTAGTTGGATAATCAGTAATTCTAGAATTTTGCAGCCAAGTCTCACCATTATCTTCAGAACGAGTATAATACATGTGATATTTTATTTCACTAGGACTATCTCGAAAATCACCAAAGAATGCATGAATATTTCCGTCAGGTCCAACGTCGAGTGCTGGAAAGAACTGAAAAGCAGATTTTGTATCATCGTTTATACGTTTAGGAAGTGACCAAGATTCTCCTTGGGTAGTAGAACGTGCAAAAAATACATCGCCATCATCAGTAGGTTTATCTGAAGGACGTCCGCCAAAAACAAGACTTATTGAACCATCCAAGTCAGATACAGCACCTCGAGGCATTGCACTAGCCCAGGATCTAAAAGGAGCGTTCCTAGAACCATAAAATGGTTCGTTAAATGTTGCAACACGAGTATGTGTAGAAATGGAATCCCCTCCATTGTCTGATCGAGCAACATAGATTTCCCCTAATCCTTCAAAAGGACCATCATCGGTAGAATCAAAATATGCTACGTATACAGTACCATCATCATGTGTGAAAACATGTGGAAATTGAACAACTTGGTCAACATCTTCTGCAAATTGTTCTCCTCCTTCACCTCCACGACCAGCACCTGCATAAGTAGAGTAGACAGTTGGACTAACAGGTATAGGATCACTCCAAGTTTGTCCATAATCTTCAGATTTAACTAATTCAATAGTGGTCTCAAGTACAGGATATCGGAAATAAAGAAAAGCCCCTTCTAAAGCAAAGAAGAAATCATATCGGGTAACAAAATGTGTGTATACAACGTAAATAATATCTTCGTCAGGATTATCAGGATTAGGACCTGATGTCATCCAAGGTTTGTCTAAAAAGCCGAATCGAAGCGTACCTGAACTGGTTACATTAAGACCATCGTCACGTTGTGTTTGAGAAAAAACTAATTCAATTTTACTACGAGCACTAGATATTGGTTGTAACCATGTTTCTCCTCCATCACCAGAACGAGTAATTGATATACTAGAAACTGTTTCTGCCATAGGAACACCACCTAAACTAAAATCGTCTCTTCCAATAGATATACAACCCATATACACATTTCCTTTTCTATCAAAAGTAGCGATTGGATCTCCGGCTGCGCCAAGATCTTCTTGTAAATATTTAGATTGATATGCACCACTCCATGATTGACCGCCATCTTTGCTAACATATGAAACTACATTAGCAAAATTATAATCAATTGTACCAATTACAATATGTTCATGATCGTGTGGGTTTACAGCCATTACAGGTTCAGTTTGTACAGGAACTGTACCAAAATCTCTAGTAATAAGAATATTCCTACTAAATTTTTGAGAAGGATCACGATAAGGAACAAGAGCGGCAGCTCCGGCAGCCTGTAATCTTACATCGCGGTCATTGTTTGGTCCAGCAAAATCAATATTTTTTTCCATCCAGTCTTCAATAGCACCTTTTTTTGCATTTGCAAAACGAACATCTTCACCTCTAACTACCCCCTGGGCAGCACCGGAAAAGACTTTGGAAACAGGTTCAAGAAAGTTCATTCCACTTTCTGGAATCAAAGGAGATATAGCTCGATAAGGCCTTGCATCACTCCAAAGAATATCTTCAGGTCCAGCAGAAACCGGAGGAGTGTAAAAAGGAAAAACTATCGATGTACAAAGAATAAAAAGTAGCGTATATACAAGTACTTTCATTTTGATATATTTGTTGTTAATATATTTAAATGGTTTTCGTAATAAAAAATCCCGGTGTCTAAATTATGATACAATGCTCAAAGCAGCGTCCATTCTGATAATAACTGTAAGTAATGCGTCATTTTGAAACTTCCCAATTTCCTCGGTATAATTTAGCGCGCCACTTATATTACCTTCAATTATCCAGTTAAAGAATTCAGCTTCAGTAGCATTAACTCCTGGTTGGTTTTCAAGCCAATCATAATAAGGATTAATCATAGAAATAACTCTGTCAATTTTCGTTCCAAGATTTGGATCACTTTGTATTGCAATAACTTTAACATTTTGCCAATGTTCTTGTGCTTGAAGTCTAGTTGTTGGAACTTCTTTTCTTAACTCAACTAAAAGTAGTTTATCATTCTCAAATTTTATTATAGTACTCTTAATGGATTCTAAACGTAAATTTGCCTTATCTAATTCTTGTTCGGAGAGTTGTGCATTTTGTACAGTTAAACCAAGTTCATCTTGTTTAATCTCAAGTTCAACCTCAATCTGTTCAAGTTGATTATTTAACACAGATATTTCTTGCGAAAGTTCGTTTTGGTCTTTTTCATAAGAACCAAGCTTAGTTTGTAAATTTTCAATAGTATTTTTCGATACAGATAACTCAGATTCCTTAATTTCAAGTTCGTTTATCCGGTTATTAAGAAAATTTATTTCAGATCTAAGTACAACCTCATTAGTCGCTAAATCATCTATCTGAGGTTGAATAAGTACATAACCAAAAATCGAACCAAATAGAAAAGCAACAACTATAGAACCGAGTAATTTATTTCTCAGAGATGGACTACTCGTTTTACGTTTTACTGGTCTTTTTTTAGACATTATAAAATTATTTATATGTAAACTAATTTATAATTTTTCGTTAATTTTATGAATTTATATCAATGAAAACAATATTATTGATGAATTTATATCATAGAACATTGGAAATATTATTTTTCATATCAATTCTGTCGACTTGTTTGATAGCAGGGATAATTGGATCATTATTAGGTTTAGGAGGAGGATTCATTATTGTTCCTGCATTGACGTTGTTATTTGATATACCCATACATCTAGCAATTGGAGCAAGTTTTATCGGAGTATTAGTAAATTCAAGCAGTGCGTCATTAGTTTATATAAAAAATGGAATGACGGACATAAAATTAAGTTCAATTTTAGAATTAGGCGCAGTAATAGGTGCAATTATCGGAGCTTCGATATCATTAACAATTAACAGCAACATCCTTAGTATAATTTTTGGATTAACATTAACTTATGTTTCAATAAATATGTACATTAAATCGAGAACGGAAAATAACAAAACAATTCAAACACACAAAAAATCAAAAATCACAAAAGAATACTTCAAAGATATTTCAACACATGATGAAAAATATTCAGTAACAAAAGTCAAAGAAGGAGTAATACTAAGTTCCATAGGAGGATTATTTGCTGGATTATTAGGAGTGGGAGGAGGTGTAATCTTTGTACCGATAATGAACCGAATAATGAATGTTCCAATAAAAGCAGCAATAGCAACAAGTAGTTTCATGATTGCAATGACGTCATTAATAGGAGCAATAATTTTTATAATAAATGGATATTTTTATGCAGAAATAATACCTGCTGTCATTCTAGGTGTATTCATTGGAGCACAAATTGGAGCAAGAGTAAACAAAATTATTAATAAGAAACTATTAAGCAATGTATTTTCAATCGTAGTAATTTATATTGCAATTAGAATGTTATTCAAAGGATTAGAAATAAATTTGGTATAAGAAAGATGAATAAAATCAATAATAAACTTGATCAAAGAATACAGCAGATAATAAAAATATTATTAACGTTAGCAATGATCATTACAATAATTTGGATAATACTTTCGTCAATAGAAAGTAATATTTACAACAATCAAATACTAAAAACTAAGATATTAGAAATAGATTTATTGTTATTTTTCGTTTTATTGATTTTATTTTCTATTCCAATTATTAGAACAATAGTAATGACAGTAACATTTGTCCAAGAGAAAAATTACATTAATGGGTTATCAGGCTTGATTATACTAACACTAGTAATAGGTTTAGTAACAATAATTACATCTAACTGAGAATTTCAAGAGTGCCATATCGGCCAACATTTAACTTGACTTCTCCTCGAAAACTGTTAGTGTAACCATTACCAATTTTGATCTTTGTACCCTGTTGTACTTTTTCTATATCATCATTCCATAAAGAGAGCGTAATTTCAGCAGTGTCATCCTTAATTTTGACATCAGCAACTCGTGCTTCTGTACCAAAACGAGTATTAACTGTACGTGTTTCGCCAACTTCGGTTACTTCTGCTTCAGGTAT
>JACAFT010000011.1:0-29253 GCA_013378375.1 Nitrososphaerota archaeon | reverse complement strand
GTTCTGCTTGTTTTATTTTCTTTACGACTTCTTTAGAAACTTTACTTTTTCTTCCACGTTTAACTTTTGGTTCTGCTTGTTTTATTTTCTTTACGACTTCTTTAGAAACTTTACTTTTTCTTCCACGTTTAACTTTTGGTTTTGCATCTAAATCATTATTTAATTCCTTTTTTATCATATAACTTCAGGTATTATTACTATCTTGATGTTATATTTAATATTTCATTTTGTTTTTATGATCTGTTTTATTGTATATCTGTCTAGTATTTCTCTTGTTCTATTTCTAATAGTAACTTCTGTCACACCTGCATATTCGGCTATCTCTCTCTGTGGGATTTTCTCTCCTAGTAATACTGATGATATATAAACAAATGCTGCTGCTATTCCTGCAGGTGACTTTCCGTTTGTCAGTTTTCTATCATTTATTTGGTTTGACATTCTAGTTGCATGAACCTGTATTTTTGTGTCTAAACCTGCAGTATTGACTAATTTTGAAATAAAGAGATCAAGTGAATGTACAGGAATATACTCTTTTTCAACTTCTTTTAATATTAATCGATAGTATTTTGCAATAGTTGATTTTGGCAAACCTGAAACGTCTGCAATTTCCTTCATTGATTTACTTGTTCCGCATTTTCTACACGCGAGATATATTGATGCTGAGGCCATTCCTTTGATTGATTTACTTTTTGCCATTCCTGACGATAAAGATCTTCTATAAACTAAGGCTGCTGTTTCTGAAGTTGATTTTGGTAAGTTTAAAACACTTGAATATTCATTTATTCTTCCTAATACATTAGCCAAACCTCTTTCCTTTGATGAAGATGTTTTAAGTCTTTGATGCCATTTTCTCATTCTATCTGCATTTTTATCATTGTGACCATTTACTGTTTCACCTATTTGTGTCGATAGTCCCATATCGTGTAATGTTAAACTTGTTGGCGCACCGGTTCTTACTTTTTTCATTTTATCTTCAGAATCTATTGCTTTCCATTCTGGACCGTTGTCTACAATTCTATCATTTTCTACAAATCCACAACTTGGACAAACATATTCTCCTCTTTCCACATCACCAATTAGTGATGTTTTACAATAATTACAAAATATTGATTCACTATTTTGAATTGTCAAGATAAATTATTATTAAATAAACACTTTCTTACCTATAACTCTTTTAGCATTTTCATTTAAAGGAATTGCAGAAATATATGGATTATCAATTGATCCAATAATCTCTCCAACTTTTGCAATTTTATTTCCACGTTTATCAAAAATAATTTTGCCATTTGTTATTTTATGTTCGCATTGAATTATTAGTCTACCACTTTTTGCAATATGTAGTGCTAACCCAATTGGTTTCATAACAGATTTATTATCTTGGATTTATTAATCTTTTATGAAGTATTTTCAATTTTTCCTCAGAAATTTATCTTTTGTAATAAATATATCTGATTAACTTTAATCTAAATATGGGCCCGTAGCTCAGCTTGGATTAGAGCATCGGCCCTCTATCCAGTAAGGAAAGCCGGAGGTCGTGGGTTCAATTCCCTCCGGGCCCGTTTTTATATTTGACCTATTTTTTTATATGGTGATGTCATTTTTTTAGAATATTTACTATTCGCTAATTTTATATCAGTTAAACCTATAACTTTCATTCTTCTATGAGTCTATATGGTACTAGATTCAATATCTTCATTTATTGAAAGTGGTGTGTTGTTTTCTTGTATGATTCTCTTTGTTTCTATTTTTTTCGCATATTTTATAGATCGTTATTCTCGACGTACTTTTTTACGATTTAAAACTAAAGATAATGCATCGTTAAAAATTCCTATATATTCATTAATTTTTAGTATTGGATTGAATTTCTCATTTTATACTTTTACTCCTTATAATATTTTATTTCCCTATGTTCAAACTATTCTTCTTATTTCATCTGTTATTCTTGGTGGCTTGCTTTTTAATCGCATATTGAAACTTTCTCTTGCTGATTCTTCAATTAAACGGAAAATGGATACACTTTCTTTACGAGTTTTACAAAAGATTTCTACTTGGTCAATAAGTTTTATTTGTTTCTGGTTTATTATTGCTGTTCTTGGTTTTGATATTAGTAATTACTTAATTTTTATTTTGATAATTTTAATTACTCCAATTGCAGCTTTTACATTAGCTAGGAATACTCTTGGTAATATGATTGCCGGATTAATTATTTTTATTTGGAAACCATTTAAACAAGGAGATTTCATTACTTCTGAAGATCAAAAACTTTCAGGTATTATTTCTGGTATTGATCTAATGTTTAGTAAACTAACTGACTCTGATCAAAATACTGTTATTATCCCTAATAATTTCATGTTAAAAAATTCCTCACTTGTAACTTCTGGTAAGGAATATTTAATTCGAATTAATTATAAAACTAGTAACTTTACTCATTTGGATAATATTCGGAGATCTTTTGTTCAAGCCGCTCTAATGACAAATTATGTTTTAGAAAAACCTCGACCTATTGTACTTATTGATGATATTCATAATAATGAAGTTACGCTTGTTCTACTTGCATATACTGCTAAATTTAATCAGCTTGCGAAAATATCTTCTAACATTCGTACAAACTTTCTTAAAGAATTAAAGTCATTAAGAAAAACCAATAAATCAACTCGTAAATCTGAATATTTTGATCCTGAAGAAATATTATATTAGTAAGATTAACTTTAATTCAATTTTGTATTTTTGTATAATGAGATTAATGTCATTGTGATTAATATTAGTAAAATTCCTATTACTACTAAAAATATATAATAAATAATTCTTGATGAAGTCTGTTCACTTGGAGATAGACATCTATCAATCAGACTGCATGAATCCAACGGATCTTGTATCTCTTCTTTCACTGGTTCATCAGGTATCTCTTCTTTCACTGGTTCATCAGGTATCTCTTCTTTCACTGGTTCATCAGGTATCTCTTCTTTCACTGGTTCATCAGGTATCTCTTCTTTCACTGGTTCATCAGGTATCTCTTCTTTCACTTGATTTTGGTTAACAATCAATTCTTCTGATACTAGAATATTTGTAAATTCTAGAGGACTAAACATTTCATTTATACCACTCATACTAAATCCTGGTTCAGTTCCTCCTCCAATCACAAATATTGACGCATTATATGATATTGCTGCTAATCCATGCCTAGATGTAGGCATGGCTTCTCTACTTGTCCATGTATTTTCTAATGTGTTAAATTCTTCATTATTGTCAAACGTAGATCTTCTGGTTTCTCCCCCAAACACAAATATTTTTTCTCCTATTGCAGCTGCTGCTAGACCTCCTCGTTTTGAAATCATTGGTACTAAAGTTTCCCAGACATCCGTGTTTATATTATATACCTCGTTTTTGTTCATATTTGATTGCAAATTTCCTTCTCTGCCACCAATAACAAATATTTTATTTTCAATAATTGCTGATGTTAAGTGTTCTCTTGGTGTTGGCATTTCTTTTTTACTAATCCAATTCTCTTGTTCGATACTATACATTTCGTTTATTGCAGTTGTACCAACGAATGTCATTCCACCTATTGCAAAAATTGAATCTTCATATATTTGTGCTGTAAGAGCTCCTCTTGCTGTAGGCATATCCATCCCTCTTTTCCATGAATCATCTATTGAATTATATACGTACATTCTTGCCGAGGGTGTCCAACCATTCATGTATCCGCCAATTACATAGATATTACTTCCATGTGATACTACTGAAGTATGATGTAATGGTATTGGTAAAGAAGAAACTACACTCCATGAATCATCATTTATGTTATAGACTTCTATTTTATCCATTGAATCTCCATTTTTATCTATCCCGCCAATAACGTATATCTTGTTATCAATTCTTGTTGCAGTATGTTCAGTTCTGATAGTGGGCATTGGAGATTTTGTCGACCATTCTGTATGATTATTTCCATATACATTATCCATGTTTAGAACGTAAACTTGAGAAGAAACGAGTATTAATAATAAAATTAGATATTTCAATTAAAATATATTCTTTATAGTATTAAATAAACTGATATAATCAGTGCGGGGGTAGCCCAGCCCGGTCAAAGGCGTAGGATTTAGGCTCCTATCACTTAGGTGTTCGTGGGTTCAAATCCCACCTCCCGCATCAATCTCCATACGAATGTGTTTGTATTCTTGATATATCGTTTTCTTTTGTTACACTAATTATCTGATTTAATTTCGTAAATTCTTGATTATGTGATACTATGATTACTTGTTTGTTTTCAATATCTGATAATATATTACTTACTTTCGTAAGCTGTTCTTTGCTAAAACCGTCTGTTGGTTCATCCAGCATCAATAATTCAGGTCTAAAACCTATTGGTTGCTGTCTTATCAAACTATTCAATGCTAATCTATATGCAAGTGCAATTCCTGCTTTCTCTCCTCCAGAAAGCCATTCAAATGTCTGTTCAAATTCATTCTGTTCAATGATGGGAGTAAATTTCTCATCAACTCTTACAGTCTTACTCGTATCCTCAACCAATAATTCAAACCATTCTTTGAATAATTCATTAAATTTGTAATTGATTGTATGAATAACATGATCCTCGATTAATTGTACTGTATTGATAAAATATTTGTTTAACCATTCATTAATGTCATCAAGTTTGTTTATATCTAATTTCGTTTGTTTTAGTTTCTCTAATTCCAAATTCATTTCATTAAGATTATTCATTTCGTTTTGCAAATCTCGATCAATTATTGTCAATCTATTGTTCTCATTATGAAATTCTTTTTCTGCAATATTTTTTTCATCTTCTACTAACTTTAATTTATTCTCGTCGGGTAATTCATTTAATTTTACTTTCTGTTCGTTTATTTCATTGATTAAACCTTGAATCTTCTCATCTAATTTCTTATTTGTTTCATCAATATCGTTAATTTCTTCCACATCTCTTTTTAGGTCTTTATTTTTTTGATTCTCTTCAATTGTCTCTCGAACTGCATTCTTTTCTTTATTTATCTTGATAATCTCTTTTTCTATGTCATTTTTTTCCATATTTACAGTGGAAATCAACTCGTCGTAACCTGAACTGTTACTAATCTCTCTTCCACAAGTACTACATTTGCCATCTTTTTGTATTTCTTCATATCTTTTTGCATCATCTCCCTTTCTATTCATGTCCATCTTTAAATGCGTGATTTGATTATTCAATCGATCCTCTTTATTTCTAAGTCCGTCTAATGGAACTAAATTTTCTATACCTTTTCTGATCTGCTCAATCGTTTTTCCTGACTTTACTAGCTTGTCTTTTTTTATATTTCTTTTTTTGTCGTTGTTTAGAATGTCTTCTTTTTTCTCGTTAATTTCCCTTTCTTTAGATTTAATTAATGAATTTATTACACTGATTTTTGTTCTTTCTTCTTTAATTTTATCATATTCGTCTTTTTTTGAATTATAAGTGTTCTCTTTCTTAATCCTTAATGATTTGATTGTTTCTAAATCATTCTTCATTTTTTTAATTTTATAATTTTTTTCTTGTATACTCTTTTCAATTTCATTTAATTTCTTTATCTCTCCCTTTTTACCAATTGTTACATTCTTAATTCGTTGATTTAGTCTTACTGTATTGTCTATTGCAAATTTATATGCTTCCATTTCAAATGCTCTCATTATAATTGTTGTTCGTTCATCTACATCACTTTTTTTACTACCTTCTATCAATTTCTTTAATTCATTTTGTTTTGCAAGAACAAATGCTTGAAATATTTCTTGTGCTTTTGCTGTTTCGTTTATATTGAGTATTCTTGTAACTTCTATTGATAATTCGTCCGCTGAAAATTCTTTCTTATTTCCTTCACTATGATAAATTATTTCTCCACCTTTTTGTGTAGATGTTGATAGTTTTCTAATTACTGAGTATTTCTTTAAGTTCATATTTTCGTCTTTAATTTCAAATGTTAATTCAATTTTACCACTTTCTTTACCTTTTCTTATAAGTTCCTTCAATTTCTTTCCAAATAATACTGCTTCTATTGACATCATAATGCTTGATTTTCCAGATCCTATGTCTCCACGTATCAATGTTTTACCTTCGGCAAATTCTATTTCTGTCGATTCATGGCTTCTTATATTTTCTAATATGAGTTGTTTGATGATCATTCTTATTCCTCCATTATTTCTGCTATTTCTAGAGTTTCTATTCCTGATTTTACTATTTTATTTTGTATTGCAGTTGAATTCTTTCCATTTGAATCTTTAGGAGATTCTTTTAGTACTCTTAATAGTTCTTTTGCCATCATTATTCCATTTTCATTTTGCAATAACTTATTTTCAGATTTTATATTTATTACGTTCTCTCTGAACAACCCATCTTCTATTTCTAATTTATCTTCACTTGATATTCTGATTTTCTGTAATTCTTTAGTCGATAACTTGTTGCGGTTGATCTGTGGTGATATTGCATTTCTATCAGTAAGTGACTTTCTTATTCCGATTGTGTCAATATCTGAAGTATTTCCTGAAAGTAATTCTCCGAAAATCCTTATTACTACTAACTTATTATCCACTTCTTCTTCTTCTAATTTCTTATTTATCTCATCATTAACTAGTTTTGATCTCTTTCCTGTAACATCAAATTCAATAAAGTTTCCTTCAATCTTTTTTATTTCTACAAATTTAATTCCATTCTCAATTATTTTATTATCTTCACAAGATACTATGTAGAATCCTCTTTTTTCACCCTTGGCTACATCTGTGTAATCTTTTGTTCCCCAACCTATGAATGAAGGTCCAGGAAATATTATATTTTGATAATTTTGAATATTAAATTCGTCTCTTTTGTGTATGTGTCCGCCTGCATAATAATTAAAACCTTTTGGAAACCAGTTAATTGGAATACATTCCATATCCATTGCACCTTTTAAAAAACTTGGTTTAAATTCCTCAATTCCACTATGGAATACAAAAATTTTGAAACCATCTTGATTTTCGAGGTGTTCTCTGTCTAACTTCTCGAAATATGCTTTCTCCAGTCCTACTTTTCTAGCAGAAATTCCTGCTAATTTCACACCTGTTTCTTTGTCTTGATACATCTCTAATCTTATCTTTCCATCTACAGATTTCGGATTATAGATCTTGATAATTAATTTTGCCGCCTCCAATAAATCAATCATTGAATCTTGCCCAGGACTATAGTCATGACTTCCATAAATGACGTAGACTGGAATATTCGATTGTGATAATTCTATCAATTTTTTAATTATTTTCTTAACTTGTTCTAGTTCAGGTATGGGTTTATCAAAGAAATCTCCTGCAATAATTATGAATTTAACGCCTTCTTTGATGCAAATATCTATTGATTCATTAAAAGCTTGAATCTCTAATCCCATTAATCTTTTGTCTTTATGAGCTCCGATGTGTATATCTGCCATGTGCGCAAATTTGAACATTATCTTATTCCTCAATCAAGTTTTAATTCATAATCGTCTTCATTCTTTTTAGATTCGAGTTTTGCTATATCTTCAAAGAGTGGAGTGTATATCGGTACTGCAAATTTTGTAAATACACTACTTACTATTGCTTCTCCTTTGTCCAAACTTCCTATTGTTTTATCTTCTTCTGATAAATCTTGAGCTGCACAGTCAATTATTGATCTTCTTTCTGCAGACATTTCATTTCCTAAAATTATTTTTGTATTTAGATTACTCAAAATTATCTTTGGAATCAAACTCGTTAATTGTGTTATGGCAATTAATCCTACTTTGAATTTTCTACCTTCTCGTGCGATTGTACTGTAAATATTCTCTCCTGCTTCTTGTAATTGCTCGTTTGATAATACTCTGGGAGCTTCTTCTATGATTATACTTATTGGACAATTATTATCTAGTTGACCTTTTCCTTTCGAAGCTCTGTATCTATAAAAAACTTTACTTGCAATCATGCTGCCGATTAGTAATTCTGTTTGATCTGCTAATTTTGATGTATCAATTATAACAATCTTTCCATCTTGTAGATGTTTTGTTATTCCGTTTAATGTAGATTCTCCACCTTGCATAGAAAAGACCGGATTATCACAAATTATTTCTCCATCTTTTTGATATATTCCTAATGAGGTTCTTAGTTTTCTTTGTAACACTGCCAATGTCGTGTCATGAACAAGTCCATCGAATTCTCCTACATCGCTGAGAACAATTCTTTCTATCCAATTTTCTCTAAATGTATTTGAGAATAACCATATTGCCTGTTTCTGCGCTTCAGTAAAATTCACTATTCCTTCAAAGTGTTCTGGCGCAATTGTTCTTATGTTGATCAATAGTGTATTATTTCCTACTGGTGCATCTGATGAATAATATCGTAATTTTTCTTTTGCATTTTTATTGTCTTTTAATCCTAATTCATGTCTTCCATAATATTCATCGTGAGCATCTAATACTAGTACTCCAAATTTTCCTAGTTTTAAAACACTCCATAACATTGTTTTAACTAAATTACTTTTTCCTCTTCCTGTGGTAGCTGGTATCAGAACATGATGAGTAAAGAAATCATTTCCATTAAGCTGAACAGGAACATCCTCTAATACTTTTGAGCCACTTCTTATGTTTCCTAAATACACCGGATCTTCCGGTGGTTTAGAAATAAACTGCAAATCTTCTTTTGTTGCATAACGTATCTTTGAGAAAAACTTTGGAAGGACTTTTGGAATTTTTATTTCTCCTTTTGTTATTTTGATGATTGCTTTTGCATTCGCTAATGTATAATTTCTTAAACTAGAATCATAAAATCCTATTTCTCCACCCATGCCTTCTAAACTAAGTCCTGCTGCTAGTTCCATAGTTGATGGTGATATTTGACTTCCAAAACTTAGATCAAATACTTTTAGTATTACTGAATTATTTTTGTCTTCATCGATAATCAATAAATCTCCTAATTCTATGCTTTTTCCTATATTTTTTTCTCTAATTAGTATTCCCGCAACATTTCCAGAAACTACTTGTCCTACAAAATCTATTTCCTTATTTTTCAAATTTTCCCCCATTGTTTATTACCTTCTTATAATAAATTTATTCTTAACAATAATTTTTAACATATAGTCAATCCGTTCTTATTTTAATATCATATTCAATATATCATGAGCATCTTTTGCTTGGATATGACGTAAGAATTCTTTTGATGCGCCTGATTGTGATAATATTGATGTTATTATTCCTTTGTATTCATCACTTTCATCATACGAAACCCTTGCCATATTGTCTGCGTCAATTAAACCATATGGATAACCAATAAAAGACAAATCATTCGAATTTCTCATTATTGTACTAAAAATTTCATTAATCTGTAAATCCTTTAACTCTTCAAATGTCTTCCTGTCTACTTCAAAACGGAATATTCTATCTGTATTTCTTGATAATTTTATAATGAATATCATTACATCGTGGTCAGTTGATCGAGATATTGCAAATGGATAATACCATTCTCTTTTGATGTTATTTTCTTCTGCTAATCTGTCTATACTTCCTAATAATGACAGCCCTGTTGTAGTCTGTAATGAACTTGTTTTTGAAAGTCCACATAAAATTACTCCCTTATTTCGTGCTTTTTTCCTCAGATTTGTTAGATATGTTGATTCATTTGTAAAATTCGTTTGTAATGTACCATCAATCATTAGTATGTCGTTTTCATTTAATACATCGATTAGATCATTTGCATTTGTCCATTCTGCAAATCTTCTTCCAATTGAAGACACTCTTGATATATCTGCTATTTGATTTCCGCTCATTATAGTTCTATCATTCGCGGAAAAAGACAAATCCTTTTCCTTGGGTAGAAGTTCTCTTAATTCCGTTTGATTTGGATCCAATTCAAAAATTGTTTTATATTGAATCTGATTGTCCATTAATGATGTTGAATATGTGGCAGAAAAAAATTCTAATCTCTTGCTTGATATTCGTTTGTCATTGTGCCATTTTGCTGAATATACTCTATTTAATTGAATAGAAAAATTAGGAGCTCCTATTAGTTCAAGATTTCCCCCATCTACGAATCCTATATCTCTTGGAGATTCTATCTTGTTTATTAATCTGAAATTCTCTTTTTTTGACGAAAATACTTCTATATCTTCTCCTTGAATATGTGGATCGCCAATATCCCTATCTATTACTTCAGGAATTAGTCTATCTATTAACTTTCGTGCACCAGGAATAATCAAAATAATCTGTTAATTCCTTTACTATGTCTGTAATTTTAAATCTTTGCAAAACATTAAAAATAATTATTATATATTATTCTTTATGTCTCATATTCAAATTGGTTCACTTGCTCCTGATTTTAATTTAAAAGCAACTGATAATAATTTCTATAATCTATCTTCTTTTTCAGACAAAAAAATTCTTATAGTAATGTTCACTTGTAATCATTGCCCTTTTGTTAAAGCGTATGAAGATCGATTAATAAGTATTCAAGAAGATTATTCTAACAGATCAGTTTCTTTAGTTGCTATAAATTCAAATGAAACAATTAATTATCCTGAAGATACTTTTGAAAAAATGCAAATTCGTGTTAATGAAAAGTCTTACAATTTTCCTTATCTGAGAGATGAGGATCAAAATGTAGCTTCGTCTTACGGAGCTTCATTTACTCCTGAAATTTTTGTTTTTGATATTAGTAGGAAATTGAGATACCATGGTCGAATCGATGATAATAAAGATCAAACTGTTGTTACTTCCAACGATCTCAGAAATGCCTTAGACGAAATATTAACTGACAAGGAAGTCACTAATCCTGAAACTCATGCTATTGGATGTTCTATTAAATGGGCTAAATGACTTATTCAGTCTGTTCTACCCATTGAAATTTCCTTTGCAAGGTTTTTGGATATAATTTATTCCAATCTAATTCAACTTTTTCTGACCAATTCTTGTATATTCTTGGATCTATATAATTTCTTAAAGATGTATTTAGATTATATTCTCTAGTTTTCTTATCTACTTCGACCTTTACTTTCATCTTACTCAATCTTTCTTCAATCCTATCGTGTTTCTTATTAATACGTTCATTCTCTTTTACAATACGAACTTTTTGTCTTTCTAATTTCTTCATTAATTTTACTTCATTCTTGTGTACTTTTTCATTTTTACATCTTACTAGTTTGTCATCTATAACTAATTTTGTATTACAAATAACGCATTCATATTCTGAGTTCTTTATTGACCTTTCAATCTTTTTTAATTCTTGATTTATGTTTTTAATTTTGTTTTCTTTCTTTTCCATACTGTTTTCCCAATTCTTTGTTGGCGTCTTTTTGTGATTACACTGTATTGCAGCTCCTAAATTGGCCATTTTTGCATGATAGACTTTCATATAATCTTCATCTGTTGATTCTAATGCACATTTCTTTAGATAGTCATTTACGTGATTTGTTGCGTGATAAGTTCTAAATACTTTTGCCGTAATTCCTTTTTTACTCCCTGCCAAAAATCTATTTACATCTGTTGATGATATTTTGTCGAAAATTGGATCATTTGCTTTCTTTCCTTCAATAAATTTCTCTATATTTTTTATGAATTGCTTGTCTCCTTTTACTTCCAAAGTTTTTTTCCATCTAACACTATCTTTTCCAAGAAAGTCAAATTCAATTGTATCTCCATTAATGTCGATATGTTCAACTCTTAATGTAGTTGCTCCTACAGTATCTGCCTCGTCTTCATCCTTTTCATCTCCTACTCTTAATGCTAAATTATCAATTAGGTATGTTACTGTTGCAACTTTCTGTGTTTTTTTATCTGTAGATGATAAATTTTTCTGTATATGCTTTCTTATTTTTAAAATTGATTTACTTAAATCAATAGCTTTTTCATATTTTGCTTTATCTTGTTTTTGACGTATTGTTGCCGTATCTGATAACCAAACATATTTGTCTTTATTTGTTAATTTATCATGCCATTTCGCCAACCATGTTGATTCTTTATCATGTATAATTTTTCCCCACGTTCTGTTTTTTATTGGACACACTGGAATAGTTGATTTTTTTCCTAAATTTAAGACAATATCTTCTGGCTCTGCCATTTTTTTCCACTTTCCTCTGAATGGATGTTCACCTCTTCCCATGAAAATTGAAGCTGGTTCTACCATGTAATTTCCTACTTCTGTTTTTGTACCATCTATTATTGCATATCCATATTTCTCTTTTTGCATTTCTCTTTTTTCTTTTCGTTCAGCTGTTAATTTCTTTTTTATTTCTGGTTTAGAATTATGTTCTTTCTCTTTTTCTTGTATCTTTATCATTTCTGAAAAATCAAATTCTTTTATTGATAATTTTTTATATTCATTTTTAAATTGTTTAAGAAAATCATTTGTGAAATTTTTAATAAAAATTTTATCTTGTACATATGGTGTATCTTTTTTCTTTGTCCATGCCCAAGCCATTTCTTCTTGTTTTTTATTTAATTCTATCTTTTTTCCTCTGATTTTTACTGATATCTTCTGATATTTGTATTCTGGTGGGAATAATACTCCGTTGTGTTCTAATGTTTTCCATTTCATTTTTTTTTCACTATTGAATTATTTTATTCTTTGATATAAAATAAAAATTTTCATATATATTTTATAATGTTTATTTATTATTTAGTTTTATTACGTTAATTGTTTAATTAAATCCTTATAATCATTAGTTACAGTTTTTAGTTCTTTTACTCCATCTTTCAATGACATTGATTTAATTTCAGTTCCTCTTAGCGTGAGCATCTGTCCCCATTTCTTTTCTAATACTAGTTTTATTGCTCCATAACCTAATCTTGCTCCATATACTCTGTCAAATGCTGATGGTGTACCGCCTCTTGCTAAATGACCTAATACTATATGTCTTGTTTCAATTCCTGTGTTATTTTCTATTAATTTAGCAAGTTTTTCTCCTGCTCCACCTAACTTTACATGACCAAATGCATCTAATTCTTCATTTTGTGTCGTATATGATCCCTCTATTTCTTTTGCACCTTCAGCAATGACAATAATTCCCGTTTTTTGACCTTGTTCCTTTAATTTTTTAATCTTATTACATACTTCTTGACTGTCATATTTCTCTTCTGGATATAATATCACATCAGCTCCTGATGCTAATCCTGAATGTACTGCTAACCAGCCTGCATGCCTACCCATTACTTCTACTACCATGAATCTCTCATGCGATCTCCCTGTTGTTCTTATTCGATCTATCGCCTCTACTGTTATATTTATTGCCGTATCAAAACCTATGGTATAATCAGTCGAAAATAAATCATTATCAATTGTTTTTGGTACTCCTATCACATTCACACCATTTTTGTATAATTCATTTGCAACACCTAATGTATCTTCTCCACCCATTGCAATCAGACCATCTGCAATTTGTTTCAAATTCTTCGCAACCGTCTTTATTCCGTTTTCCATTTTTATTGGGTTTGTTCTACTTGATAATAAAAATGTACCTCCTTCTGAATGAAGATTCTTTACGTCTTCCCATTCAAGAGGAAAATGATTTAATTCAACTAATCCTGCCCATCCCTTTTTTATTCCGATCATTTCAACTTGATTTTCTTTTGCTACCTTTACTACTGATCGTATTACCGGATTTAACCCTGGCGCATCTCCACCACCAGTTAGTATTGCGATCTTCATTTAACTTACCTGATACTTTATTGTGATGATGATATTATAGTCTTTTACCTTCGAAAATTACTTCTTTAATTTTCTTGGCAATTTCTAATGGTTCTGGATGTTGCCATACATTTCTTCCTACAGCTAAACCAGTTGCACCTGCTTCCATTACTCCAGAAAGTTGTTTAAGAAAGTCTTCATCCGTTTTTGTTTTTGCTCCTCCTGACATGAATACATGTGCTTTTCCTGCAGATTTTACTGCCCAATTGAATGTTTTTGGATCTCCACTATATTTTATCTTGACTGCATCTGCACCTAGTTCCATTCCAATTCTTGCTGCGTACGCAACTATTGCTGGATCCATATCTCCTCCTAATTCTTCAACTTTTCCACCTCTTGGATAAACCCATGCAATTGCTGGTAAATCATTTTTATGTGCTTCTTCTTGAATTCTTCCAAATTCATGAAACATTTCTGGTTCATAAGCACTTCCTGCGTAGATTGTATATCCTATTCCTTTCGCTCCAAGACTGATTGCTTCTTCTACAGAACAAACTTGTTTTGATAATGGATCTCCTTTTGTTAAATTATCTTTTCCATTTACTTTTACAATTAACGGAACTTTCCCATTATAATATTTTTCTGCACAGCCCTTTTGAAATACGATACCTGAAAATCCCCCATTTACTGCTGTATCCATAATAAATTGAGGATCGACGTTCCTATCGTCAAAATCAGCACTTGGACCATGTTCTAGTCCTTGATCATATGCCAGTAAGACACTTTTACCATTTTTGATAAATGTTTTCATTAAATCGTTCATTTACTATCTAATTAATTCGTACAAAACATACTAATATTTCTTGTCGTTTATACTAGATTATTTTAGATAAAGAATTTAAATTACCTATTATATCTCCTTCTAGAGTCATAAATATTGCTTCAGTGATATGTGGCTTTACTTTTCTTATGATTGGACAAATATTCTTCTTTCGATGAATCGAAAATCCACTAGATGTTAATTCTTTATTAAATGACGGTAATGCTATGATTTCAATCATTCCGTTTTCTTCTTTAAATAAATCTTCTTTTTTGGCTTTTAAAATAGACCATAATTGATAACCTGTCAATGGACTGGATTGTTGATTATATATTGTATGTAAATGTCCGATGATTATTCTGTTTGATTTTCTAAATGATTCGTTGATATTTGTATGCCCATGTAATAGTGTAGTTTTCTCGATATTTATTCCATACACATCTTCTACAGTAATATTATTTGGTAATAATTGTTTGATATTTCCATCATGATTTCCTGGTATGATCCTTATATTACTTAATTTTGATATTTCTCTAAAAAATCTTGGCACCTCTATTCTTTCTGATTTTGTTGCAGATACAAAACTATCCTTTATATCTCCCAGTATTATCACATCATTTGGTTTTTCCTTTATTATTAATTCGCTTAACACGTTTTGCATTTTGGTAGTTGAACTTTGAATTGATATTCCTCTTTTTATGAATCTTTCTTCAAATCCAATATGCAGATCGCTTATTACTATGTGCTTTTCATTATTATCGCTTAGTAAAAGTGCAGGATGTGGATGTAGTATCTTTATCAATTCAATCATTTGATATATGGGTAAATATATTAAATTATTTGTGACTGACAAATCTTCTAAACCTGTGGACGACTTGATTAATACTGTAATTAATGAAGGTAGGGTCAAACTACATAAATTCATGCCTAGTGGCCGAGAACTATGGACTGTTGTCGGTCGTACTGGAGATAATTTGATTTTTCCTCACGACAATTATTGTAGTTGTAATGGATTTTATTTCTCTTTGATGAGGAAAAATATGTCTATTTGTTATCACATACGATCTTTAAAAATAGCTAAAAATAAAAAAAAATATTCGTGTATTGAAATATCTGATTATGATTATTACACTTTTTTTAAATTATTGAATCAAAGTATCCAAAGACAACTTGAAAATGATTAGCTTATTATTTTCTCAAATTCATTAATTGGTACTGCTGTTAAAGTTTCTACTCTTGTTCTTCCTTTCTTTCCTTGTTCCATACTAAGCTTAACTACTGTATCTATATCTGGAGCTTCTATAATGGTTACAATATCATATCTGCCTAAAGTTGCATATTCTGCTAGAATTTTTATTCCTAAGTTATCAGCTTCTTTTTTAAATTCTTCGCTGCGACTTTTTGATAGAGATGGATCACTTATTCCTTTTTCAGTAAATGTTACTAGTCTAATAAAGTATGGCATACAACTTACTTGTTAACATATTATTTATTTCTATACTATGTTTTTCTAGTTTTGGTGATTACTTTTCCCCATCTACATTCTAATTTATTATTTACAAAAAGTGTGACTGCTTTCATTAATGCTTTCTTTTCGCATTCACGACCAGAATTTTTTACTTGTTCAATAGATTTATTTGAATTAATTTTAAATGATTCTTGTGCAATGATTGGTCCTTGATCTAAATCTACTGTTACAAAATGAGCAGTTGCTCCTGAAATTCTAACTCCTTTTTCAAATGCTTGCATATATGCCATTGCACCAGGAAATGATGGTAATAGTGATGGATGAATGTTAATTATTCTATTTGGATAATTCCAAACAAATTTCGGTGATAATATTTTCATATATCTTGCTAACACAATAAAATCAATTTCATATTCTTCTAATATTTTTAATATTTTATTTTCTCTAAGTGATTGTGTTTTGTCTTTTATTGTAATAAATTTTATTTTAAATTTTTTACATGTATTTTCTAATGTATTTGACGTTCCTATTATAATTGGAATGTTTACTTTTAATCTACCTTTTTTATTTTCTTTTAATAATTCTGTTAGTATATGTTCTTCCTTTGTTACTAGAATGGCCATGTTTTTCTTTCTTTTTTGTCCATCAAAAAATATTCGTGATTTTACTCCTACTTTTCTTGAAATGTTTTCTAAACCTTTTTTAAATTTTATTTTATCAAATTTTTCTGGTTTAAATGAAATTTTTACACTCATATAAAAAATATTATTCATAACATTCTGATTTACCTCTTCCACATTGCATTTATTATTAAAAATATAATTCGTTATTGACGCTACAATTCCTTTTCTATCTTGACCAATTATGGATATATCTGCTACGTTCATCTTATCACTTGATTCTGGATAATACTGATACTGTGATTCCTAATATAATTAATCATATATCGACATTCAAATTATGGAATTAATTACTATTTATGCAAATTGATAATATGAGCTTCGGGAGGGATTTGAACCCTCGACATCTTGCTTACAAGGCAAGCGCTCTGACCGGTCTGAGCTACCGAAGCATATTATGAAGCTATATTGATCTGCTTTTTTTTATTACTTACTCCTTTCGTATTATATATCAAATTTTTTTCACTGAAAACTTGAAATCTTATTAATTCTATTAGTTTGTTGTTAATATGAAAATTAATGTTTTAGATAAGGGATTTGTTGAAATTATTGATCATCTTGGTTCTGATTTAACAGTTGTTAATTCCGCACGTGTCTCCTATGGCAAACGTAAAACTAAATATGAAGACGAAGATCGTAAATTGGTGCGTTATCTTGCTAAACATAAACACTATTCACCTTTTCGACATATGATTGTCCAATTTCACATAAAAGCTCCGGAATTTGTTATGCGACAATGGTATAAACATGTAGTTGGTATTGAAACTACTACTTCTTCTGCTACAAAAGACCATGCATGGAATGAAATTAGTGGACGTTATGTTCCTGTCAAAGATTTTTATAAACCTGAATCATGGAGACAACAATCTGAAAGTAGTAAACAAGGATCTTCTGATAATCTTCCTGACAATTTGGATATTTTATGTTCTGATATTTTTGATAGTTTCATGAATAATGTTGAAGAAGTTTACGAAAATTTACTTAAAAATGGCGTTGCAAAAGAACAAGCACGTATTGTTCTTCCACTAAATCAATATACTGAAGTCTATTGGACTGCTTCTTTCCAAGCAATAATGAATTTTATCGAATTACGAGAAGAACAATCAGCTCAGTGGGAAATTCAACAATATGCGCGCGCTGTTAAGAAATCAATACCTCTAATTTATCCAGAAACTTTCAAATTATGGGCCGAAGCTCATAATTGGTAAATTAATTATTGTTTTCCTCTTTTTAATTTTTAACTCCTATTTTTGGACAATTTTTTTCAAACTTACATGTATTGCACATTGGATTGCGTGGTTTGCAAATTAATTGACCAAATCGCACAAAGTATTCATTAATCTGCAGCCAATATTTCTTATTTGCTATTTTAGATAGTTCAATTTCTGTTTCTTCAGGAATTTTTGTTTCTACTAATCCTAACCTGTTTGAAATCCTATGAACATGTACATCTACTGGTATTGCAGATTTTCTAAATCCATAGACTAAAACACAATTTGCTGTTTTTCTACCTACCAATGGAAGTTCTAATAATTCATCCATCTCAATTGGCACTTGATTATTGTAGTCTTTGTGAATAATCTCTGCTACTTGCTTTATCTTCTTTGATTTAGTCTTATAGAACGCTACCGGTTTGATCAATTTTTTAATATCTAATGTTTTTGCCTTTGAAAGTTCTTTTGGGTTTTTATATTTCCTAAATAGTCGATTAGATGCACCTAACGTTGTATCATCTTTTGTCCTAGATGATAATATAGTTGCTATTAATACCTTGAACGGATTCCCTTCTTTCTCAACTTCTCCAAGCATGGTTAGCTTATTCGTTTGTTTCATCTCTATCATTTTTTTCATTTCTTGAAGAACTGTTTTCATAACTAATTTCTCACTTTTTTTTATAATATTTCTTTATTAATTTTAAGTCATCAATCCAAGTACTGATTTTTGTTTGATTTCTTAATATTGCTGCTGGATGATAGGTTAGAAGATACCTGCTTTCTTTCTTATTTATAATTTTACCATGTTGTTCTTTTAATAATACATCTTCATGTTGTTTCTTTATTGCGGTCTTGCCAAGTAGTACTGTAATTTTAGGTTTGATTAATCTAATTTCTTCTTGTAAATATTTGTTGCACGATTCTATTTCTTCTTCGGTTGGACGACGGTTTTTTGGCGGTCTACATTTCACTAAATTTGTTATATATACTTCTGTATCTTCTATTCCAACTTCTCTTATACTATTTCTTAATAATTTTCCTCCTCTACCGCAGAATGGAATTCCTTTTTCATCTTCTTCTGCTCCGGGAGCTTCTCCAACAAAAATAATCTTATTATCTTTTTTTCCTCTTCCTGGCACTGATTTATTTCTTGATTTATATAATTCACATTTCTTACATTTTATGACATCTTCTGACAACTTTTCTAGTGATTTGTATCTCATGTTTATTTATTCAATTATCTTAACTCGAATAAAAGATAATTGTACGCTTGTTTATGATATATTATGAAAGATTTGTTAAATAAACAGGTATTTCTTCTTGATATTGAAGGAGTTATTTGTGAAAGTATTGATAAAGAAATTTCTCTTCCTTTTGTACAAAAATTTATTTCTGCTCTTAAATCCAATAATATCCGTATCGCAATAGTTACAAATATCTCTAGAAATCCAAAAGCAATAGTTCTTGAGAAACTTAGATCTATGGATATTTTAATTAAATCTGATGAATTGTATACCTCTGGTTCTACTACTACACAAATTATAAAAGAAACATACGATGATCCTAAATGCTTTGTTATTAGTGAATGGGGTCTGAAAAAAGATCTCGAAGATGCAGGAATTTATGTCTCTAACGACGATGCAGATATTGTTGTAGTTGGTGCTAATCGTAATCTGACTTATAGAGAATTAAACCATGCAATGCGCCTTGTTCTTAACGGAGCTGAATTAATTTGTTCTGGCACCACTCAATTCTTTAAAGGAACACATCATTCTGATACTGGTTACTTCCTTGGAGAATCTGCAATCGCCCAAGCAATTAGTCATGCTACTGGTAAGTCAATTCGTTATATCGGAAAACCATATCCTGAAATTTTTAATAAAGTATTATCTGATTTCAATATAACTCCTGATCAAGCAGTTATGATTGGAGATAATATTACATCTGATATACGAGGTGCTAATTCATTGGGAATTACTAGTATCTTAACCACTAACGATCTTAATATTGACATTAATTCTATTCCAGATTCTGATAAACCCAAATATGTTGTAAAAGATATTAATGAATTGTACGAGAATTTATTCTAATTATCTCTAATAAATAATATTGTACCTGAGATGATGAAAATTAATGCTATGCTAAGGTTAATTATGAATGGTAATTGTAATATATTTCCTAAATAATACACACCTGGACTTATAATTATTAGTATAATTGAAACCAAACTACTTACAATTTTCTTTTCTTTAGGACTAGTTGAAAATGGAATCTGTATGAATGAAGATTGTAAAAACATTATACTTGTAAATAATATTGGAAATCTTGCTGTTAAAAACAAATTCATTGTATTTGTGTTGGAATCTGCTATTGTTACTGCTCCGATTAACGATAATCCTATGATTATTATTGCAACTATTCTCATCCTTCTTGCATGAACTGCAATCAGTGTATTTCTATTGCTACTTGTTGATTGCAAGTGTAAAATCATTGCTATGCTTACCGATATTAATGATAAAATAAATGTAAACGGATTTCTTGTTGCTATTAAATAACTTTCTGAATATATCTGATTACTCAAAATTTCTAATAGAAAATGACCTAGTCCAAGTATAATTGGTATGCCATAAAGCAGAAAGGCAATATCTTCTACTGTATCAGTTTTCATTCATCATCACTTTACAATTGAAACCTTAACTGTTATCTAAACTTTTCCTTGCAAAAGTAAGATAAGTTGTGTGTCCAATCATTCTCATAAATGGCCTTGTTTTACCTTCCCTGACTTCCATCTCTCTCATTAGAATTTCTAATGTTTCTATCCCAATAAATCCTTGTTTGTCTAATTCAATTACAACTTTTTCAACTTGGTTTATTGTTGGTGAAACTGAGACTAATGATCCACCTGACCTTAGACAATTTTTCATATTTTCAATCAACGTCCATGGGTCTCCTAAATCTAATATTGCTACATCGATATCTTTTTCATTTATGCCTAATTTTGCATCTTTATTTATTAAAGTGATATATTCTGATAATCCTGCTTTCTTAATATTTCTATTTGCAGTTTCATAAGATTGATCTCTGATTTCATATGAATATAAATGACCTGTAGGCTGAATCAGGTTTGCTATTACGCAACTTAACGAACCACTACCTGTTCCTGCTTCTACTACTCTTTTACCTGGGCATAAATCTACCCAATTTACAATTATTGCCATATCTTTTGGATATAGAATTTGTGTAGCGCGTTTTGATTTTAAAATAAAATCATTTAATTTAGGATCTAATATGTAAAGTTCTCTGTTAGTATTAGTTATTACTTTTTGTCCGTATTCTTTTCCTATCATGTCCTTGGATTCAATAAACCCTGCATGAGTATGTATTTGCTTCTCTCCATTTACTTGAACAAGCCATGTCTTTTTTGGAGATAAATATAATAAAACAAAATCCTTCTCCTCTACAATATTATCTTTCATGTATTTTTGGGTATTTCTTGTTGTATAAAAATTAAATTAGGCTCTCCACCAATCAAATGATAAGAATTCCACTTGTTCTTTATTCGTGTCTGCTATGGCAATTAGGAATTTCTTTTTTACGGTTGTGGCTAGGCGCCCTGCAAGTACTATTCCTGTCGCAGTTAAATTCGCTTTAGGAACCATTACTTGTATAATATAAGGTGCGTGGTCTATTCCTGGACCGTGTTCATATACTGCAAAATCACTTCCAAATTTTATTCCTGGTGTTACAATATATCCTCTGTCTCGTAGTTCTCTATAAACCATTAATTTTTCTTTAAACAATACATATTCATTTTCACATTTTTCTTTTAGTCGTTTTTGTGATACGACTTTTCCAGTTTCTGAATCATAAATTTTAATTTTTTTTTCAAGTAATAGGTGATATCCTTCAATTAAATCTAATATTAATGGAGCGTCAAAGTCTGTTCCTTTTGGTTTTGGTACACCTAATGGTTTGCCGAAATATCCTTCTCCGAAAACTTTTTTTGAAGATTCTAAATTCCAAATTACAACTCTATTTTCTACTAATTCTCCTCTGAATGTTTTCTTCGACATGTTATAAACCAATTGCAATGATTGTTATTGAATCTGACGCAGATAAACATCTATCTGCCATTTCTTCTATATGTTCTGCAGCATCTTTTAACAGCATTGCCTCTTTAGGTGATGTAACCTCTTTTATTATAATTTTTACAAGATTTCTATATTTCAAATCTGTTTGTCGCTCGATTTTTTGTAATTCAATGGCAATATCAATCACTGCCTTTGGATTAATTGATAATGATCTGACCATTTCATTTAATCTATATACTAAATCTACCGTTGTTGATAGTAGTTCTTCAAATTCTTTTTGTATTGCTGCTTTTTTTACTGATTTATTATCAACAATAGATAGTCGAAATGCAACTCCACTAGTATACCCTACTATTTCTTCTATTTCGTACGCAGTTTTTAGTAGATCTTCTCTATTCATTAACAAACTTCCCACTTCTGCTAATTCTCTTGTTAGAGCTCTTCTATATCCTTCAACTTCATCTTCAGCTTCACTAATTTTATTTATTGAAGATTCGACACTCTTTAGATCATTTTTTACAACTGCTTCGAATACATTGCTTAATTCTCTTGATGAATCAAGTACTTTTCTTGTTTCATCAAGTAATACTGATAGAGTCCTTCTTCTAGCTTGGGACTCAGATTCTCCAGAAAACATATTAGTTATTTATAATAAACATCTTAAAAAACATTCATTGTAATATTTATTTTAGTACTTTTTTTAATTGTTTTTCGTATAATTTTCTAATTTCCATTGTAGTTGTTACATCTTGAGGTAATTTATCTTCTCTAATTCTTCCTGTGAATATTGGAAACCTTAATGCCAATCCAAAATTTTTTCTAATTTCATTTTTATTCGAAGTATGTATTGGACTTAATGTTATTTCTGTTCCACTGATTTCTATAACTAAATTTGGTTTAAACCATACATCTGCCTGCATTTTAGAATCTATTGTTATATATTTTTCATTTATTTTGTTTTTTTGTAGTTTGTCATAAATGAGTCTTAAATTCTCATCAGTAAATCCTGTTCCAACTTTACAAAAACTTCTGAATTTGTTACTTTCTTTATCATACGATGCCAGAAGTAATGCGCCATAAGTGTTTACTCTCTTTCCTTTTCCGTATATTCCACCAATAACAACTAAATCCAGTGTATCTGACATTTCTGTATTGTATTCTTTCTTTAATTTGATCCAAAGATATTCTCTTGCTCCTGCCCTGTATGTTCCATTTAAATCCTTGATTACTAGACCTTCACAACCTTCTTCTATTGACTTTTCTAAGAAATTATTAATTTTTTCTGGGTTGTCTGTAATAGTTTGTTTAATGATGTTGAGATCTTTTGATTTTTTCGTGATATTTTCTAGTATTTCTCTTCTTTTTTTGTAGGTATGATCTGTTAAATCTTTGTCATTAAGATATAATATGTCAAATAAATTAATTGATATTGGATAATTTTTAACTGCTTCTTCAATTCGATGTTTTCTTCTTCTATGCATTAGTTCCTGAAAAGGTAAGAAATTATTACTCTTATTATCTATTGCAACTGCTTCTGCTTCAATTATCATATTTTCTATTTTTAATTTTTTCATTATTCTTTCTACATCAGGATAATGTGCTGTTATGTTTTCTAAACTTCTTGAAAAAATTTTCACAACTTGTTTGTTTAAATGAATTTGTAATCTTTCTCCATCTAATTTATATTCTATACCTACTTTTCCTTCAATTTTTTTAATAATTTCATCTGCAGAACTTAGTCTCTCTGCAAGCATAGGTCTAATTGGATTTCCTACTGTTATTTTGATCTTGTTTAATTCATCTAATCCTTCTTGTGCAACAGTTTTTGCGACTTTTCCTAAATCACCTGAAATATTATATGCTTTTTCAAGATATTTTCTGTTAGCTTTATCATTTGTAAATGCTATTGATAACGCATCTAGTACTGTATAATCTGCAATTCCTAATCTTAATATTCCTGTAAATGTCCTAATAATATATTTGCCTTCAATAGGTGAACAATCAGATAATAATCCTGATAATTTTGCTAATTTCATTTCTATTGATCCCTGACCTGTAGTCGTTGCTATATCTTCAAACGTTTTATGCACCCTTTCTACTGTTAATTCTTGTTTGATTAATGTGGTTTGTGCCTTTTTTTCTAAAGCCATTTTTGTTACTTCTCCTAAATCTCCAATTTTATTATATTGTTCTTGTATCTCATTTGACGACATTGAAGTAGTTTTTTCTAACGCTCTTATTACTAATTTATCTGACATTCCAAGTTCTATGCCATAAAAATCTGGCTTTATTTTTCCTTGCGTTAAATATACTATTTTTTCAATCATCTCTGTTGGCGTATCTACTAGCAGTTTTGTTAAAATATCTATTAATTCTAATCTTTTTCTAGTCTTTTCCATCTTTTCATAGGCTTCTGCAACCCTCCTGTATTCCACATAGATAGATATATTTCAAATATTATTAATTTAATCATTTTCTAACTCGTGATAAAGTTTATCTTTTCATGTTTTTTACTAATTATTGTATGTCTAAAACAGAAAAAGATACAAAATCTTCGAAAAAAGCCGAATCTAACAAAAGAGATGATTCTAGTACTAATCTTGCTCATGGATTATTTTTACCTACTATAGACGAAAGTAATCTGAAGAATACATTTGGTAACAAAGCCATTACTATCTATGGTACTGCTAAAATTCTTAACATAAATGCATCTACTGCGACTAGATTCCTTAATGATCTAGAGTCGAAAAATCTAATCACAAAAGTTGGTGGATATTCTGGTCATTATGTCTGGAAAATTATTTAACAATTTTAATTCTGGAAATTCAAAATGCTTAAAAATCAATTCAAAGTTGTTTTATCTTAATCAAAGTGAATTAATTTGGCAAAACATTCAGCACCGAGACGTGGTTCATTAGCAGTAAGACCTAGAGGTCGTCATGGAACTCTTAATGCTAGAGTTAGAACTTGGCCTTCAATTAAATCTGACGAACCTAAGCTACTTGGTTTTATGGCATTCAAAGTGGGTTCGATTAATGTATTGACTGTTGACAATCGTGAAAAATCATCAACTTTTGGCAAACCTATTTTTAATCATTCTACTGTAGTGTCTTGCGCTCCAATTACAATTGTTGGTGTTCGTTCTTACCAATCTTCTGTTGATGGATTAAAAGTTTTTTCTGAAGTTTATGCTAAAAAACTTTCTAAAGAAATTTTACGAAAACAGAAATTAAATTCAAATACTGATGCAAATATTAAAAAAATTCAAGATAATATTGAATTAATTACTAAAGTTAGTGCTATTGTTTCTGTTCCTCCTAAACAAGCTGGTTTATCACAAATTAAACCATATTTATTTGAAATTGGTGTGGGTGGTGGTAGTATAGATACTCAATTTGAATATTTGATAAATCAACTTGGTTCAACTATCTCTGCTACTGATATTTTTCAATCAGGTATGCTGGTTGATGTCCTTGGTATAACAAAAGGAAAAGGATGGCAGGGTCCAGTAAAACGTTTTGGTATTAAAAAGAAACAACATAAATCAAGGAAAACTGTTCGAGAAGTTGGTACTGTTGGTGCTTGGAGTCCTCAAAATATTATGTATACAGTTCCCCGTGCAGGACAAATGGGTTTTCATCAAAGAACTGAATTTAACAAAAAAGTTTTGTTGATTGCAAATGAAGAACAACAAAGTGTTAATCCTGACGGTGGTTTTCTACACTTTGGAATTATTCCAGGTGATTATATGATATTGAAAGGTTCATTACCTGGACCTGTTAAGCGACCTGTTATAGTTAGATATCCTGTAAGAAGCAAATCTACTGCAAAGTTAGATACTCCTAAAATCTTACAACTTAGTACAAAAAAAGGTGATTTTAGTTAATGTCATTACCTGTTTATGATTTAGATGGAAATGAAACTGAGACGATTGAAATTCCTAAAGTCTTTTCTATACCATATAATCCTAAACTAATCAAAAGATCAGTTCTTGCTATTCAATCACATAGCTTTATGCCAAACGGTTCTGATCCTCTAGCTGGAGAACGAGGTAGTACTGAATCTTGGAATACTGGAAGAGGAATGTCTAGGATTGGGCGTATTAAATCACATACTGGACCTCGTGCAGGTAGTGCTGCAGGTGTTGCCTCTGTTGTTGGTGGACGTGCAACTCATCCTCCTGTTAGTTCAAAGAATATTTATCAAAAACTAAATAAAAAAGAAAAGTCTCTTGCATTAATATCTGCAATTTCATCTTCTGTGAAGAGAGACTTTGTTATTAATCGCGGCCACAAAATTGACAAATTACTTCATTTACCATTAGTTGTTGTTGATGAAATTGAATCAATCAGTCGAACCAAAGATATTAAACTTACTTTAGTTAATTTAGGTCTAAGCGAAGAATTAATTCGTATTTCTGTTGTATCTAATCGTTCCGGTAAACCTCGGATGAGAGGAAGATATAAAAAAATTAAGAAAGGACCTCTTATTGTCTGTTCTAATGATTCTGGATTAAGTAATGCTTGTAAGAATCTCACTGGAGTTGATCTAGTTGAAGCAAAAAATCTTGCAGTAACTGACGTTGCACCTGGAACTGAGGCTGGCCGTTTAGTGATTTGGACTAAAAGTTCGTTTTCAAATCTTTCAGATAATGTTAAAAAATTGGTGGAGACAAATGCGTCCTGATCAAGCTGCTGAAGTGGTAATTAAGCCATATGTTACTGAACATACATTTGATAGTATTGAAAAAGAAAACAAACTTGTTTTTATTGTGAAACCAGAAGCTAATAAAAACACTATAAAACAAGCTCTTACTATTTTATACGAGGTTAAAGTGAAATCAATTAACACTTCGAATACTATTCAAGGAAAAAAAGCCTTTGTTACTTTCGAGGGTGATAGTTCTGCTCTTGATTTAGCTACAAAGTTAGGTGTATTATAGATGGGTAAAAGAATTCTTGTTCAACGTCGTGGCCGTGGCGGTATGAGGTATAGAAGTCATCCTAAAGGTAAAATTGCTCCTGCTTCGTATCCATTCATTGAACACGATAAAACTACTATTGGTATAGTTAAAGATCTGTTACATGAACGAGGACGTTCTGTTCCTCTTGCTAAAATCATATTTAATAATAGTACTTCTTATGTTCCTGCTGTTGCTGGACTTCGAGTTAATCAAAAAGTTTCAATTGGTTCTGACGCTCCACTTGAATCTGGTAATATTCTTCCGTTATCAGATATTCCAGAAGGAACTTCTATTTGTAATATAGAGCGTAAGTATGGTGACGGGGGAAAAATTGCAAAGGCTGGAGGTACTTCTGCACTACTTTACAGTAAAACTACATCTGGTTCTGTTATTCGATTACGATCAGGAAAAAGCATTGTTATTCCAAAAAATTGTCGTGCTACTATTGGTTCAATGGCATCAGCTGGTGCAAAAGACAAACCATTTTTAACAGCAGGTAAAAAATCACATTATGCTAAAGCTTATGGTAGATTACATCCTCAAGTAAGAGGTGTAGCAATGGGATCTCATTATCATCCATTTGGTGGAGGTAGACATCAAAGTCCTCATCAAAGTACATCCACATCAAGAAATGCGCCACCTGGACGTAAAGTTGGTTCTATTGCAGCTAGTAAAACAGGGCCTGGACGATCAAGAAGACGATCTCGTATTGCAGAGGTATAGACTATGGCTAAAGAATTTAAATATCGAGGTTATTCTATGGAAGATCTACAAAAGCTGTCCATGGAAGAATTTCTAAAATTATTGCCTTCAAGACAGAGACGTTCTTTATCTAGAGGATTATCTGATACTAAGAAAAAACTTCTTGACGAAATTAATGAAGCTAAAACTAATCCTTCCAAGCCCATTCGAACACATTCGAGGGATCTTGTGCTTCTTCCAAATATGTTGGGTTTAACTATACACGTTTATACTGGCAAGGAATTCAAAGCTGTTGAAGTTAAACCAACGATGATTGGTCATTATCTTGGCGAATATGCTATTACTAATAAAAAAGTACAACATGGAACACCTGGAATTGGTGCTTCTAAATCAAGTCTCTACGTCCCGTTGAAATAGATGATAAAAGTGGAAAAGCCTTATATCTTTTTTAATCGATTTCTAAATTCTAGTTTGTGGTGTATGATATAGTTGCCTAAATTTGGATACAGTTTCAAGGATTTTGATCCTCTTGTACATGTTCGAGCATCTGGAAGAGAGATTAATATGAGCCCTAAGGCTGCTAGAGAAGTTTGTGCTACTATTAAAGGCAGAAAACTCACCGACGCTCTTGATTTACTTGACGATGTAATTTCTCTTAATCGCCCTATACATTTTCGTAGACATAAAAAAGAGGTTGCGCATAAACGTTCTACTGAAAAGTTTCACGCTGGTAAGTTTCCTGTTAAAGTTTCTAAACATATATCAATAATTCTTCGTGAAGTTGAATCAAATGCTGATTTTAAAGGTTTAGACACTTCAAGTATTCGAATCATTCATGCTGCTACTCATCGGGGACGTACAATTCCTGGTTATATACCCAGAGCTATGGGACGTAGTTCTCCTCGTATGCATGAACTCGTACATATAGAAATTGTTGCAGGTTGATATAGTAATGGAAAAATCACAAACAACTATGATAAAAAAGGTACTCGACAAGCATTCTCGTATTTCTGAGCTAGATGATTTTCTTCGAAATAGTTTAACTGACGCTGGTTATTCTTCAGTTGAAATAACAAATACTCCTGTAGGAACAAATTTGAATATCTTTGTAAATAAACCTGGTCTTGTAATTGGAAGACGTGGTGCTGGTATTCGTGCTCTTACTGAATCAATTGAAACTACATTTAAATTAAGTAATCCGCAAATTTCTGTGACCGAAGTAAAAGTTCCTGAATTGAATGCAGCTATTATGGCAAGTCGCTTAGCATCTTCTGTTAATCGTGGTACTCCTATTCGACGTGCAGCTAATTGGAATATGAGAATGATTATGAATGCTGGTGCAAGAGGCGTAGAAATTTCTGTTGCGGGTAAAATGCGTAGTGATCGAGCTAATTATGAAAAATTTAAATCTGGAGTAGTTCCAAAAGCAGGTTTTACCGCATCGCAATCTGTTGATACTTCATCAATTGAATCGTTGTTGAAAGTCGGACTTGTTGGTATAAAAGTTAGTATTGCATTGCCTGAAAAATATGTCAGTGAGTTTAAACATAAACCAAAAGTTTCTACAGAAACACCTACAGAAACACCTACAGAAACACCTACAGAAACACCTACAGAAACACCTACAGAAACACCTACAGAAACACCTACAGAAACACCTACAGAAACACCTACAGAAACACCTACAGAAACACCTAC
>JACAFT010000010.1:0-30661 GCA_013378375.1 Nitrososphaerota archaeon | reverse complement strand
CAAAGACAATCAACAATAGATGCGGGTAGATTGGCAGGATTAAACGTAATACGAATTGTTAACGAGCCAACTGCTGCGTGTTTAGCTTATGGATTAGACAAGATTACTCATAAAGACAAAATGAATATTATGGTCTTTACGTTTGGTGGAGGAACGCACGATGTAACTACAATGTTATTAGAGAATGATAAATTCAAAGTAATTGCGACAAGTGGAGATACACATACAGGAGGAACTGACATTGATCAAGTGATTGTAAATCGACTTAAAGAATTGATAAAAGAAAAATACAACAAAGAGGTTGACGATCCTTCTGTAGAAGCAAGATTGAAACTTGCTGCAGAAGAAGCAAAGATTCATTTATCTTATCATTTGGCAGCAGATATTGAAATGGGAGATATATTTCCCGATGATAGTTCAACTTTTGAATATACGTTATCTCAGGAAGAATTGGAACAACTATCCATGTCAGTAGTCAAACGTGTTGAAGGCACAATAAAAACAGTATTATTTGATTCACGGTTAGGAGCTAACGATATTGATAGATTAATATTGATTGGAGGACAAACGCGTATGCCACTTGTAAGAAGAACAGTAGAAGATTACATGCAAACTGCTGCGGAAGAAGGATTAGATCCAATGGCTTGTGTTGCAAATGGCGCTGCAATCAATGCCGCAATATTACAAGGAAAAATATCATATGAAATGGTAGACGTAACTCCACTGACTTTAGGCGTAGGTACTGCTCCAGGAACTGTACAGAGATTAATTAGACGAAATAGTCCTATTCCAATCTCCAGGAAACAGATTTTTACTACGTCAAAAGATAATCAAAAGTCAGTCGCTGTAAAAATAGTTCAAGGAGAAAGAATAATGACAGCCGACAATACTTTGATAGGAAATTTTACGTTATCAGGAATACCAGAGAGAGAAAGAGGAGTTCCTCAGATAATGGTAAACTTTGATATGGATGAAAATGGAGTTCTTAATGTTTCTGCAAGAGAGACTTCAAGTGGCGTATCGAAAGAAATAACGATAGAAAACCGCCTGGATGTAAAAGAAACATCGGTTCAAGAAGCTATGGATGATGCAGACAAATATGCGTATGACGATAGTAAGAAAAAGAATACGATAGAGTTACTTAAGACTGCAGATATGGCAGTCTATCGAGGACACAAGGTACAAAAACAATTAATTATACCTGAGATGGATTCGCGAAAACTCAATGTAAAGATGGAGGAAGTTAAGAACCTTGCAAAAATGGAGCTAATTGAGAATGATGACAAGAAATTCGCTGAATTACGTAGATTGATTATTGACATTAATGACATTGTAGATCAATTAAAAGAAATATATTCAGTAACAGAAGGATTATAGTTTAAAAAAAAATTACTGGATGAGTTTTATACTCACCAGCAACATTGTTAAAATGGTTTTTGAGTAGAATTAATAGAATATAATTACTTTAATTCGTTAATTATATCTTTAACTCGACTTGCTTCCCATTTTACTAGTTCGATGTCTTGTTTTGTATAGTAATTACTGTTGTTTCTTAAACCAGCAGTAATTGATACATAACGATCATAATAATGCTTTGATGCAACATCTTGATTATTTTTTTCAAGTTTGATTAAAGCAAGCTTACGATCATAATGACCAAGAATTGGGCGTTCTGGCATTTCTCTGTCATGTTCAGTTCTTCCACCATGTTGTGACTTCATGTTGTTGTTATGTAACAAAACGTCAATTGCCTGATACAGAGCAGTCCATGCTTTTTCAGCTGCATTCTTATAGTCTAACCAGCCAGCAGGTCCTCCACGAGAATATGTGTATGATCTACCTTCATATTCTGCTTTAGAAACATCTGCTTTGTCTAGTAATGAATCGACCTCTTTAAGAATTTCTTCTGAATTACTCAAAAGTTGATCATACGCAATGGAATACTCCTGTGTGTTGTCAACTTTATTTGGATGTGTTAGAAAAGTCATTTCTATTTCTCTCCTTCACCTAATTCAGGAACGACAGATTCTTCAGATGCAACGGCGTATTTGTTACCAAATGCTTGAATAGTACCTGCAAGTTCTTCGTGTGTCTTCGCATATTCTTCGACTGGAATTGATTGCATGTAAGCATCAACAGCTTGTCTTGCGCCAATTGAACCTCCTTTGGTTCCCCAAGGATGACCATGAATTCCTCCTCCATTTTGAAGTTGGATATCATTACCCATTAAATCGATTGAGAAATGGTAATTTTGAGGTGTTAATCCACCTGAACAAATTCCCATCATTGGTTTAATGTGTTCTAATGGATCTTGGATCTTATTCATAATTTGAGGGATTTCAGTGAATTTATTCGCATCACCGAGTTTACCTCGTGCAGTTCCAACATGAACCATGTCACCACCTGCAAGTCTTGCAATCAAGTCAGTGACTGGAAGATTAATTCCATGTCTTGGATGACGTGTAAGTGCTGCATGTGATGCACGATGTAAGTGAATTGGAACATTGATACTAGCATCTTCTGCAAGAGCACGAAGTGCAGGATACCACGTACACATAAAGTTTAACATCATTCCTCGAGCACCATGTGCAATCATTCGATCTGCAGTTTCCAAGGTAGTTTCCAAGTCAGCAGTGACTTGTGGAACATAGAACATCTCACCTTCAGGATGATGTCCTTCAGATTTAGCTTTATCAAGTGCTTCATAAATCTTTGTAATTCGATCCATTAAAGGAGAACACCATTGATTATGATAAGTCTCATCGTCTTTGTAAGTGTCAAAATCACCACAAGCTGCATCATAGAATTGATCAGCTGCGCCTTGGTCTGTAACACCCATTTTAGGTTTTAATGTAGCACCAAGATGAGGTCTTCTTGTCTCTGTTGTACCACAGATTTTTCTCATACCTTCAGTACCAAATTGAGGGCCTTTGAAGAGTTTGAGAATACTCTTAGGAAATTCTATGTCAACCCATTTACAATTAGGAATTGGAGTAAATCCCATCCAATTTCCTGTAATAAATGTAAAGAGGTCAGGAATACCACGATTATCAACATCTAGTAGATAAATCGGGTATGCAACTTTTACGTAACCTGAATGTTTAGTAGATCCACTTGGATCTTCATACTCCCAGGAGAATACTTTAGCAGCAGTTTTGTGTGCTAAATCAGTTGCAGTAGAAACGTCAGTAAAAGTACCTACTGATTGTTCAGCAGCAATAATTACACCGGCGTGATCGATAGTCATTCTAGGATCACAAGTGATGAAGTATGTTGCAACAATGTACTTATCTGGATCTATTTGATCAGGGGTTGTTTGAAATACACTTTGATCACTATGTTCGATAGATGGTGTATTCCATTGTCTTTTAATTTCTGGCATCTTAATCAAAAAAAATTGTGCTTTGGGATATTTATAGGTTTATAGAATTTCTATTATAGATAATTAGAGATTATTTTTTCGAATAATAACTAATAAGGTTTTCGACGCCGGCTTCCAAATTATATTTATTTTTGAAATTCAATTTGTCTTCTGCGGCACTCATATCGAATGGGAATTTCTTTGAACCAGGTTTAGAAGTATCAACATGAATTTTTGATACGTCGCCTTTTTTACCTAAAATATCTTTTACATCAGATAGACCCGAAATTGTTCCGGAACCTGCATTGAATATTCCATAAGTTAGATTTGGAGAAGTTAAAGCTGCATAGTGCTCTTCTGCTAAATCATAAAGGTAAGTCCATTGTGCAACTTGTTCTTCAACAGTGATTTCTTGATCATTTAGAAAAGCATCGATCATTTCTCCAACTGCTCGACCTCTTCCCATTTCACCAGGCCAAGGTCCATAAACATGTGCCATTCGAATAGAAGCAAATTCTATTCCATAAGCTTTTGCATAATTAAATCCTTGATACTCACAAGCAACTTTACCAGAGGCATAGATGTCACCGCTGTCAAAAGGTACTACAGCATCTGTTTCTTTAATGAATGTTCCATCAGGAGGATGAACTTTGTTTGCAAGATATACAGAACCAGTACTAGTATAAATAACTCTTTTAACACCAAGTTTACGTGCAGCTTCTAGAACATTAGAGGTACCCATAGTATGAACACGAATTCCAGTTTCGGAGTTATTTACATAATCATGGTTTCTACATTGAGTTGCACGAGGCCCTGCTGTATGTATAATATTATCAATATCATTTTCCTTAATGACTGATTCTAATCTTGTATGATCTAATATGTCTCCTTTGTGCATCTCAATTTTGTTTAAATCAACAATTTTAGAAATAGCTTCAGTTTGACGACATGTGCCATATAGTGAACAATCTACATTATTATCTACTAAAACTTTGGAAATATGAGCTCCCATTCCGCCCGTTCCAGTTACTAAAACTTTCATTATTATTCGTTCACCGATTCGTAGTCTTTCATGAATGTAGCGAATCCGATGTCAGTTAATGGATGTTTAAACAACATGTCTAGTACTTTAAATGGCATTGTTGCAAGTGGTGCTCCCATCTTTGCAGCTTGAACAACATGTACAGGGTGTCTAATACTTGACACTAGAGTTTCAGCTTGATTTGGAATGTGTTCTTTATTATCTTTATAATTCCTTCGTATTTTTTCAATGTCACAAATCAAAGATTTGTTTCCGTCGATGCTGATATCATCTAACCTTCCGATAAATGGACTGACAACTCTTGCACCTGCTTTTGCCGCAAGTAGATATTGAGACGCAGAAAATGTAAGCGTAACATTACAATTGATTCCTGACTCAAATAGTGCTCTAACTGCTTTCAGACCTTCTTTTGTATTCGCAACTTTGACATAAACATTTTTGCCATATGTATCTACGAATTCTTGGCCTTGTTTGACTATTACATCAGTATCATTTGATGTAGTTTCTAAACTAACTGGTTTTCCATTGCATATTTCAATAATTTCTGAATATAATTCATGTAGGGATTTATTTTCTTTTGAAACTAAAGTGGGATTGGTTGTTACTCCATCTAGCATTCCCATGTCCTTTGCTTCCTTTATTTGATCAATATTTGCTGTATCTAAGAAAAATTTCATATTATTCTCATTATTCTACACTTGTTATGTATAATAAAATTTTTCTTTTCGATTTATATATGGCTTAATTTCAATATTAGATAAGAAAGGTAATAATATTGACAGATAATAACATTGACAAATTATGCATAAATACAATCCGATTTTTATCAGTTGATGCTGTAGAAGCAGCAAAATCTGGACATCCTGGTCTACCAATGGAAGCGGCCGCAATGGGATACAAATTGTTTACACAAATATTGAAACACAATCCAAGTAATCCAAATTGGATTAATAGAGATCGTTTTATTTTATCGTCAGGACATGGTTCAATGATATTATATTCTTTGTTACATCTTTGTGGATACGATCTTCCTTTGGAGGAGATTAAAAATTTCAGACAGCTTGGAAGTAAAGCTCCAGGTCATCCAGAATATGGAGAAACACCTGGAGTAGAAACAACAACAGGTCCATTAGGACAAGGGTTTAGTGCAGGAGTAGGGATGGCATTTGCACAAAGATATTTGGCGAATAAATTTAATACATCTGAACATAAAATTCTTGATCATAAAATCTATGCATTTTGTAGTGATGGTGATCTTATGGAGGGAATCTCTTCCGAAGCTGCAGCAATTGCAGGTCATCAAAAATTCCACAATTTAATATACATTCACTTAGATAATCGTATTAGCATTGATGGTGGTACTGATCTTGCAACATCAGAAGATATACAAAAAAGATTTGAAGCTCATGGATGGTTTGTTCAAAACATTGATGGAAATGATTTACAAGGTTTTGACGAAGCTATACACACCAGTCAACAACAGTTGGAAAAACCATCTCTTATCATTGCACGTACACATATCGGTTTTGGTAGTCCAAATAAACAAGATAGTGAAGCGGCTCATGGTGCACCACTTGGACCTGAGGAGACTAAATTAACTAAAGAAAATCTTGGCTGGCCATTGGAACCTACATTTTATATTCCTGATGACGTCAAAACTGAATTTCAAAAAACTATATCCCAAGGGAAAGAATATGAATCTGAATGGCAAAAGCTATATGATTCATACAAGAACGTCAACAACGATCTAGCATTGGAATTTGAAGATGTAATGAATAATAAGCTTCCATCTAATTGGGACAATAATCTTCCTACTTTTGACGAAGGTGAATCTCTAGCAACAAGACAGGCTTCAGGAAAAACACTAAATGCATTAGCCGATAATATTACTGCACTCATTGGAGGGTCTGCAGACCTGATGGATTCCACAAATGTACGAATTAAATCATCTGTTGATTCTTTACCAGAATCTGTGCATGGACGTAATATTCATTTTGGTATAAGAGAACACGCTATGGGTGCAATTGTACATGGAATGGCTGCGTATGGTGGTGTAATTCCTTTTGGCAGTACATTTCTGATTTTTTCCGATTATATGAGAGGTGCTGTAAGATTAGCGGCAATTATGGGCCTACGCGTCATTTTTGTTTATACTCATGATAGTATTGGAGTCGGAGAAGATGGACCCACACATCAACCTATTGAACATGTTGCTAATTTACGCGCAGTACCAAATCTTACTGTTATAAGACCTGGAGATGCTAATGAAACAGTTGTTGCATGGAAAACTGCATTACAAATTACTAGTGGTCCGACTGCATTAATACTTACTAGACAAGCGCTGCCAGTTTTATATGGAGAATCAACTAAGAATGAAATGTCTGCACCAGAAAATTTACAACACGGTGGATATGTACTTATTGATTCAGAAAATTTACCTGATTTAATTTTAATTGCTACAGGTTCCGAATTACATTTGGCAGTAGAAGCTCATAAAGAATTAAAAACCAAAGGAATTAATTCTCGAGTTGTAAGTATGCCAAGTTGGGAATTATTTGAAAAACAATCACTCGATTATCAAGAGAAAGTATTACCTTTATCAGTAAAAAACCGAATTTCAGTTGAAGCTGCAACTACTTTTGGTTGGGAAAAATATGTAGGGCTTGACGGTGTTTCTCTCGGCATGAAAAGTTTTGGTGCATCAGCTCCTGGAAAAGATGTAATGAAAAAATTTGGATTTAATGTTGAAACTGTTGTAAATGAAAGTCTAAAACTATTGAATAAATAGAATTCTCTTATTTAGAAGAAAGTGCACGTAGATCTTCTACTGCCTTGATCATATCTTCTTTATATAAAATTCCTGCACCAGAAACTACAACATCAACTCCTGCCTCAATTGCTAATGGTGCTGTTTTTTCATTAATTCCTCCATCTACACATAATTCTACGTTGTAGTTATGTTTGTCAATAATTGTACGTGCTTCTCGTACTTTTGATAATGGTGATTCAATGAATGATTGACCTGTTTTACCAGGAACAACAGTCATTACTAAAATTCGATCTATTTCTCCAATATAATCTACAATAGAAGACAATGGTGTATCAGGATTTATGGCTAGTCCTACCATTTTATCATATTTTTTTACTGCGTCGATATATTTTCTTGGGTTTACCGCCTCTACGTGCGCAGTAAGCATATCTCCTCCAGCATCAATGAATTTTGGTAATGATTCAATTGGATGGTTCGTCATTAGATGTATATCCATTGGAAAATCTGATGCATCATTAATCATTTGTAGATGCTCTACAGGAAATGCAAAAGTCTCAGTGAATGTTCCATCTAACATATCAATATGAAACCATTCCACGTTAGCTTTCTCTAACATTTTTACATCATCTACATATCTTTCTGGTTTTGATGCTAACAAAGAAGGGGCAATTTTCATAGTTATTATGTTAATTCTACAGCAAGCATATAAGAAATTCATTTTTTACGTTTTTTAGTTAAAAAATATTTCCCAACACTTAAGTAAGTTATTATTTGTAAATTCTATTGATATGTCTAAATCTGAGCCAATTAATATTCCTACTGTTTCGGGAGTTGTAGATATTGATGTTGATACTGCATATACTGAAATCAAAGATATGCGTATACATGGAGCTGGTAGAATTGCTAGGTTGGCAGCTAGTGCTTTGAAAAATTTTACTGAAAATTCTAATATTTCTGATCGAGATGAATTTTTTAATAATCTTATGACTGCAGGAAAAAAATTAAGGTCTGCTCGACCTACTGCAGTTTCTCTTCCCAACGGAGTGAATATCGTTCTTGCATCATCAAAAAAATCTTATAATTCTGGTGCATCATCTGGTGATATAAAAGAAGCTACTATTAAAGCGGCAGAACAATTCGTGCATAACAGTTTAGACGCCTATAATAAAATTGGCGAATATGGTGGAAAGCGAATTAGAAATGGTGATACAGTTATTACGATTTGTAATAGTGAAGCGGCAATAAGTGTATTGAAAGCAGCACATGATATGGGCAAAGGAATTAAAATAATTTGTTGTGAAACACGACCTTTATTCCAGGGACATAAGACAGCAGCTACATTGTCGAAACATGGTTGTGATGTTACAATAATAATAGATTCAGCGGCAAGACGATTTGTTGAGAAGGCTGATCGAGCAGTATGTGGAGCTGATGCAGTCGCAGTAAACGGAGCAGTAGTTAACAAGATTGGTACTTCACAATTAGCAGCTGTAGCACATGAAGCTCGTGTTAAACTAATGGCTGCAGCGGAAACATACAAATTTTATGCAGATACAATGTACGGAGAGCTTACAGAGATTGAAGAAAGAGATGCAACAGAAGTTTGTTCGGAAGAATATCTAAAAGCATATCCAAATATAAAAATTCGAAATCCTGTATTTGATGTAACACCGCCAGAAAATATTGATGTTATTATTACAGAGAAAGGTATAATACCCCCTTCGGCAGCATCTTTAGTAATAAAAGATTTAATAGAACTAATGTAAAAGGTAATATGAAATGATAATATACGGTGGATCAGAAGGACAAGTTCTTGCAGCACAAGTATCAAAATTATTAAATGCAAAACTTGGTCAAATAGAAATAACTAAATTCCCTGACGGTGAAAAATATGTTCGTTATCACGATGATGTTGAAAATGAAGATGTTGTTTTAATTCATCCTATGGGACTAAAACCTGATGAATTATTTATCGAGTTTTTGTTAATATGTTCAGCATTAAAAGATGGTAAAGCAAAGTCAATTACTACCTTTATTCCTTATTTTGCTTATGCCAGACAAGATTCAAGATTTAATCCTGGCGAACCCGGAAGTTTTTACCTAGTTTCTAAAATTATAGATGATTTGGGTCTTGATATGATTTATACTATTGATTTACATCTTCAACGAGTTCCAGATTTAAGTCACTTGATTAAAAATACCCCTACTAAGAATATTAGTGCAGTTCCTGATATTGCAACTTGGATTAAAAATAATGCTAATCTTACTAATCCTATTGTGTTGGGTCCCGATGAGGAATCTGAACAATGGGCTAAGGTAGCTGCTGAAACAATGGATACTGAATATGAAATTATGATTAAGACACGTTATAGTGCTACTGAAGTCAGTATTACTACTAAAGAAGGCAAACCCCTTCCTGTAAACGGAAGAGACGTTGTTATCATTGATGATATTATTAGTTCTGGTGGTACAATTATTGAAGCCGTTAAATTAGTTCAAGAAGCTGGCGCAGGTAAAATTGTTGTAGGATGTACTCATCCAGTTTTACGTGGAAAAACACCATTTGACTCTGCTCTTGCTAATATATACAATTCTGGAGTTTCTATAGTCGTTGGAACTGATACAGTTCCAAGTTCTGTTAGTTATGTTGGAGTTGCTGATTTAATCTCTAAAACTATTAAAGACAAACTCTAATAATTTTTTGTCGAGGGATTCTTAGTATGTTATTAATACAAGATTTGGATTTTCAGAACAAAACTGTTTTCTTACGTTGTGATATAAATAGCCCAATTGATCCAACAACTTTAAAGATACTTGATATCTCTCGTCTGGTTGAAGTGGCAGAGACTATTAATGCACTACAAAATTGTAAACTTGTTGTTGCATCTCATCAAGGTAGACTTGGTAAATCTGATTATGTATCTATGGAACAACACGCACCTGCTCTTTCTAAATTAATAAATAGAGATGTCAAGTTTGTTGCAGATATCTTTGGACCTGCTGCAATTAATGAAATAAAGAATCTTGATAACGGTCAGGTTCTCTTACTTGACAACCTAAGGTTTATTGCAGAAGAAAATACAGAAATGTTGCCAGAACATGCCGTAAATTCTCATTTAGTTCAAAGATTATCTTCACATTTTGATTATTGTATATTAGATGCTTTTTCAACTTCTCATAGGTCTCACCCGTCAATCGTTGGTTTTGCTGAACTTCTTCCTGCTTGTGCAGGAAAAATTGTTGAACGTGAAGTAAATGCCTTGAAAACTATAGTTCATGACTCTCAAGTTAAATTTACAGCTATTCTTGGTGGCGCAAAAATTCCTGATCGTTTAAAATCTATTCAAAAATTAATTGAAGCTGGAAGAATTGACAAAGCACTTTTGGGTGGTCTAATTGGTAATGTTTTTCTTGCTGCTACTGGAAAAGTTCCTATATCTTCTACATCTGTTGATGACGAAAAATCAATTGTTACTGCTAAATCTCTTTTAGAGAAATATCCTGATAAATTTCTATTAGCTGACGATGTAGCTATTGATGTTGATGGAAAACGAACTGAAAAATCATTATCTGATGTTAGTCCTTCTGATAAAATTTTTGACATAGGACAGAATACAATTCAAAAATATTTTCAACAAATAGAGAAAGCTGATAATATCTTTATAACTGGTCCGTTAGGAATGTTTGAAAACCCAGAATTTCGATTTGGGACTACTGAAATTCTTAATAAGTTATCAAATGCTGATTCAAAAACCATTACAAGTGGTGGACATCTTAGTGCAGTTCTTGAACAACTTCAAATTAAAAATAAAATCTATCATGTTAGTACTGCTGGAGGTGCACTTGTTCGATATCTTACTGGTGAAGAATTACCATTATTACGAGCTTTGAATAATTCTGCATCTAAACATAATTTGTGATGATTATCATTGGCTGACGAATTTCCAAACTGGTTGGCGGAAGAAATTTCTTCTGTTAAAATGAAAAAATTAGAAACATTGGCATTAACAGGTTATGTATTGAGTATAAATAATAAAGAAAATAGTATTGACATACAATTTTATCAACAATTACCTGATGGTCGACACATTGCTACTCTAGTATTACAAAGTAAAAATGATCTTAAATTGATTATTCGTGCACATGAAAAAACCAATAATGCTCAAGAATATACTTTTAAAATAATGGTAAATAAGGCAGCTTTATCTGATAAAGCTAAGGCTTTTCTACACGATAACTATTCTACTTCATTGGATAATTTATACAGCTTTGAGTTGGAATCCTTTACTCCTATTAAATAATCTATAGATAATCATTTTACTGATGACTGTTTTATTTATATTATATGAAGGAAAAAACATCAAGAATTCCTGGTTTTTATAAATTAAGTTCTGACGATAGATTGTCTTATCTAAAAAATTTCTCATCTTTATCTGATGATGATCTGTCTATACTTAAATCAATGTCTGGAATAACACTTGACGGAGCTTCTAACATGATTGAAAATGTTGTTGGAGGTGTTTCTATCCCTATTGGAATTTCAACTAATTTTATTGTAAATAATAAAGAGTTTCTTATTCCAATGGCCACTGAAGAACCTTCTGTTGTTGCTGCCTGTAGTAAAGCAGCAGGTTTAACCCGTAAATATGGAGGTTTTCAAGCTAAAAGTTTAGGTAATATTATGCGAACACAAATTCAATTAATTAATATCTCTGATATTTCTTCTGCATCAGATAAAATCATTGAGAATAAATCTAATATTTTAAAATTGTCTAATGAACAAACGCCTACCTTATTTTCACTTGGAGGTGGAGCTAAGGATCTTATATTGAAGAAACTGAATACTCGTCGCGGTGATATGTTGATTGTTGAAATTTTTATAGATTGTAAAGATGCAATGGGAGCAAATGCTTGTAATACTGTTGCTGAAGCTGTATCTCCCTTACTTGAAGAACTCACTGGAGGAAAATCTATCTTAAAAATTGTTTCTAATTTTGCTACTGAAAGGTTAGTTGAAGCTTCTGCTACTTTTGATAACGAATTATTGGGCGGCGACGAAATTATTGAAAAAATTCTTGACGCTGTTGAATTTGCTAATAATGATCCTTATCGTGGTGTAACTCATAATAAGGGGATTATGAATGGTATCATTGCGTCAGCTCTTGCTACGGGACAAGATACTCGTGCAATAGAATCAACTATTCATGCTTATGCGTCTATTACTGGAAAGTATATTCCTTTGACTGAATGGAAGAAAGATTCTTCTGGTAATCTATTTGGTAAAATTAAACTTCCTCTTCCTGTGGGTATTGTTGGTGGAGCGTCTTCAGTTCATCCTACGGCTAAGGTTTGTCAAAAAATACTTGGAATTAAAACTGCTTCAGAGTTAAGTGAAGTTATTGCTTCTGTAGGATTATCACAAAATCTTGCAGCACTTTGTGCTTTAGTTTCTGAAGGTATACAAAAAGGTCATATGAAGTTACATTCAAGAAATCTTGCTATATCTGTTGGAGCACAGGGAGATTCTGTAACTAAAATTGCTGAGATAATGATTAACGAAAATAATATAACTTTTCAACGTGCACAGCAACTTTTTAATGAATTTCGTTAATCCGCTTTTTTTTATTAATAAATGCGGTCGCCGGGATTTGAACCCGAGTTATTAACTTGGCAAGCTAACGTATTAGACCAGACTATACGACGACCGCGCCCTAGATTTAATTAATATTTCACTTCTTTAAGTTTTGAGCTATTCAATAAAACAATTATGTAGTTACTTAATAATACATTTAAGGGCCGGTAGTTCAGCGGTAGAATCGAAAGATATACTATCCGCTTCGCATGCGGAATGATAAATAATCCCGTACGGTCGGGGGTTCAATTCCCCTCCGGTCCATCATATAAATTATTTTTGTTGTGATTCTTGATTTTTTATGAAAAGATATACATATGAAAATAAATTAAATTACAGTATATAGATATTTATTTGGTGAATTATGTTGGAATCAAAACGTCAAGATGAATTTCTTAATCAATCTCTTGCACTTGCGGTGAAAAATATGAGAAATGCAGGATATGAATTACATAATGACGTGATAATTGAAATTGATCCTAATTTGCAATATATGGGCTATGTAAAAATAGAATCACGTTCTCTCAATGAAGGATTATCTTCTATAGTTGTAGCAGATTGGGCATTGGATTCAGATATGCTTCACGGTTTTATTCTTCATGAATTATCTCATATCTATTATACAGAAATTAATTCTCCATCTCATCAAACTGATGTTATTGATGAAGTTTTAAATTTAATTATTGAAAATGAAGGTCTCAGTAATTTAGAATCACGTTCTCTCAATGAAGGATTTAACCATTTACAAAATATTATTGTTGACGATATTGTTTTTCAGTTGATGAACAACACACGTGATATAAAATTAATTCAAGAATTCTTCTTAACTTGGATGTCCGATCAACCTACGGGAAATAATGTTTTAGATACATCTCTACTAGCTCGCAATGCTTTTGCTCGCGCTTCTTTGAAACGTCGTAATATATTTCATGAAGTATCAGATCAGATGAATATTAAGAATGAACGTTTTCTTTCATTCTACGAACATTCTAATAAACAATCATTTGAGATTTTTGAAGATTTTCTTGTAAACTTTAATCTCAATGACATGGATGATTTTTCAACAAAATTACTCGAGTATTTTGAATTAATGATAACCCTACTCAGACCTGATAAATCCGTAGAGACTCTTAAATAGTGTTTTATTTTTGTTTTAATTCTTTTCTTAAAATTTTTCCTATCAAACTCTTTGGTAATTCATCTCTAAATTCTATTTCTTTAGGAACTTTGTATCCAGTTAATTTTGTCCTACAAAATTCAATTAATTCTTCTTCACTAGCATTTTTTCCTTCTTTGAAAACTACAAATGCTTTAATATATTCAGATAAATCTTTGTTCTTTATTCCTACAGCTGCAGCTTCTAATACATTTTCATTTTCATATAGTACATCTTCTACATCCCTTGGATATACATTAAATCCAGCTACTTTGATCATGTCTTTTTTACGATCAACAATGTAAAAATAACCTTCTTCATCCATCTTTCCAATATCACCTGTTAATAACCAACCATTTTTTATCATATTGTCTGTTTCTTCTTTATTATCCCAGTACCCTTTCATTACAATCGGTCCTTTCACTGCTATTTCACCAATTTCATTTACTGCACAAAACTCCTCATGGTTCTCACTATTTACTATTGCAATATCACACATTGGTAATGGCACACCTATAGATCCAACTTTTGAAAGATTCATATCATGAACTGGGTTAAAAGTTACTGCTCCTGTAGTTTCACTTAATCCATATAGTTCAACTAGTGGGGATTTTGATTTTTCAACAAATTGCTTTACTACTGCTTCTGGTAATGCCATTGCAGCTGCAAAAGAAATTCTAAGTGATGATAATTCAGATTTTTTCATATATGGATGATCTATTAATCTTGTAAACATGGTAGTAACACCTGGAAATATTGTAATCTTACTCTTCTCGATTGTTTTTAAGACCTGTTTCTCCTCAAAACTAGGCAGTAAAACAACTTTACCACCTGATCTCATCATAATCATCTGACCAATAAAACCGAATATATGAAACAACGGAAGTACAATTAGTGCAGTATCGTTGTTCTCTCTTAATTTTACCCATTCACAAACCATTTCTACCTCTGTTATGATATTTTTATGTGTTAGCATTGCACCTTTAGATTTTCCTGTAGTTCCTCCAGTGTATTGAAGAGCTGCTATATCATTCGATACAGATGTACTTTCTGGTCGAGTAATATCACTTGAATTCAATACTTTTACAAAATCAATTGTATCATCGAATTTTCTTTTTTTAACTTTAACAAATGCTAGACGTTTTTTTATTCCTGGAAGAAAATCAGTTACACTTGTAGTTATTACCTTTTCAATATTGAGATTTTTTCTTGTTTCGTGAAATCCCTGATATAAATCTCTCATAATTGGTTTTTTTACTAAATCTGTACAAGCAATAACAATCTTTGGATTCGCATCAAGTAATTGTGATTCAATTTCTGCCGGTGTATAAAGAAAATTAGTTCCAACTGAAATTGCCCCTGCCTTTAGAATTCCATATAATGCAATTGGAAATTGTGGAATATTTGGTAATAACAGTGCAACACGATCTCCTTTTTTTACACCTAGTTTTATTAATGCATTTGCAAATTTATTTGAAAGTTCATTAATTTCATTATATGTAAAACTCTTTCCTTGATATTCATATGCTATTTCATTTGCATATTTTTTACATATATCATCAATATAATCACCAAAAGATTGTTCAGGAACGTCTATATTGAATCCTAATCCTTCAGGATACTTATCTAACCAAACTCTCTGGTTTTGATTATTTTCTGACATATCTCTTTGTTATTATGTACTGATTGTTAATGAATATTGTCTATTTTTTCTTTGATTTTGAACCCAAGATTCTATTTTTTCTTTGATTTTGAACCCAAGATTCTTTTCGCTGAGATATATGCAATTGCCGAGGCTCCAATAGTTGAAATTATTAGTATACTGGCTAATTCAATAAAAATAGAATTTGCATTTGGTATTATTGCAAAAATAGTTGCTAGTGTATTGGGTACTAATACTGCTGTACCAATTACAGTTAACCATAGAATTATCATCGAAAGTCGATTAGTTATATTTGTTTGTATGGCATTCACTCCTGTCGAAAGTACTTCCATTACTTGTTCCGCTAATTGAATTTGTCTGTCTAGATCAGCTAATATAATGTCAAACCGAGATAGAATTTCATCTTTATCACTTAACATTTCCGGATCTCCGTATCTTAATGAATGTACTGTAGTATGTGTTGCCCATATGGCAGTTAAGAAAGTAATTATAGCTCTTTTAATTTTTGACATTTCAGCTGCTACGTCTTTACTCATTGTAGATTCATCACTCATTTCAATTTCTAACATCTGTGCTTTTTCTACAATTAATCTTAATGTATCATAGTTTCTTTCCGAAATTTCATCAATTATTCTTGCAAATAAAATAGTTTGTCTATCTGCCCAAGATTCTTTACTATGAGGAAGTTTCTTTAATATTGCATCTGAAAACCCTGATAAACGTAATAATTTTTCTGCTTCTTCATCATGAATTGAAATAATTTTATCTTTTGCAATATAAATTAAAACAGATGATGGTCTGACTATTCCGCTTGAAAAATTAATTAATGGAACTGTTATTCCCAACACATCTCCTGCATCTTCGTAGTTTGAATAATAACCTCCAAGAACAGCTGTGGGTTCTAATGGTATTCCAAATTCTTTTGCAATTTCCTTTGAACCAGATTCTACATTATCTACTACGCATTCGATCCATGATAATGAATTCTTTTTAATACTTGGCATAATATCATTAAGATCTGATAAATGATTCTTAATTGGAGATCCATCTTCCGATATGGCTGCAAGTTTTAGGTCCTTTATCATTCTATACTACCCCAGAATTAATAACACAATATTGCATTTTATATTAGTAGCTGTTATATTCTGAAAACTTTCATTTTTTGACTCTAGATATTGCACAATGTCCGCATATTTCTTCATTTCTCAAAATTGAGCTCAGATTGCCCGTCGATGCTACGGACATTATACAATTATTTACTTAATGTATTATTTGCCTAAAAATATTATCTTAAGATTTACTAATTAATTATATGTATTTTTCCTTTCATATGTGGGTGTATTGTGCAATAATAGTAGAATTCGCCTGTCTCTGTGAATTTATACGAAAAAATCCCTAAAGTTCCTATATCGTTTGATATGTCAATCTGTATTATCTGATCTTTTGCTGCAACGTCGTGCATTGTATTTGATGTTACATTATGTTCTTCCAAATCAATATTTATCCAATATATTCTAGTTCCTTTTTCTATATTGATTTCTTCCGGCTGAAACTCAAATCTGTTTATAATAATTATCTGTGAGTAATTTAATAAAATTATGACAATTGTAAATGTAATAATTAATAACACTAGAATATTTTTTTTATTCATTATTCACATATTTATTTCCTTATTTTTTAATTCATCTATAATAAGAGGCCGCCGGTGGGTCTCGAACCCACGACCTGAACCTGTCTGCTTTTGCTGAACCACAGGGTCCTATGCTACCAACTACACTACGAATTGACTCAATGATCGGCCACGTGTACAGACGACCTATCATTAAATGAGTATAAAGATTCATTTAAAGCTGCATGCTAATACTCTATGTGAAAGAAAAGAGTGAAAATCAGATTCTAAAAAATGTTCGAAATAAGAAAAAAGCTCGTACGCGAACACGCGGACCTTATCGAAAATCACTTGTTAGTTAATGTCTTTGTTATTAATGTGGCATAAACCTTTGACGCTTCAAGTAATGTATCTATTTTAATAAATTCATCAATAGTGTGTGCTTGTTTAAGAAATCCCGGACCATAAATTACTGATGGAATTTTTCCCTGATTGACTAAAATAGACATATCTGTTGTTGCTTTCATACCTGATATTATTGGTTCTTTTTTACATACTTTCATTATTGATTTTTTTAGTTCTTGTACTATGGGTTCTGATTCAGAAATTTCAACTGCTTCTCTTACTACTTTCTGCTTAATACTGAATTTTAATCTATTATCTTGATTGTATAATCTGTTTAATCTTCTATTTAATTGTAGGATTATCTCTTTTGGTTTTTCATTTGGTAATGTTCTTCTATCTATTGAGGCAGTACATGAATCGGGAATCATATTCTGTTTAGTGCCACCTTTAATCAAACCAATATTTATTGATGGATGACCTAATAGTTTATTTTCTTTTTTTTCTAATTCTTTTGATATTTTTTCAATTTCTCTAATAATTTTTGTCATGTTAATTATTGCATTATTTGATTTACTATTTGATTCACTTGAATGTCCTAATTTTCCGTATGTGGTTATATTAAACCACATTGTTCCTTTATGTGCTCTATAAATATTTCCATCTGAAGGTTCACCTACTATTGCTATGTCTGCACTAATTTTATCTTCTATAATTTTTTGTGTTCCTAAACCTGTTGTTTCTTCTCCCATTACTCCTGTAAAAATAATCTTTCCTGAAAAATTATTTTGATATTTTATGATGTTTTTTATAGCTATTATCATCGATGCAATAGCTCCTTTCATATCTGTTGATCCACGCCCATACAATTTCTTTCCTTTTATAATTCCTCCTAATGGATCTAATTTCCATTTATTAATGTCTCCAATTGGCACTGTATCCAAATGACCATTAAACATAATTGATTTTTTATTATTTCCTTTTGAAATTTCTGCAATTACATTAGCTCTTCTTGATGATATCTGTTGTATACGTACTTTCATTCCTAACGATTTTAGAATATCTGAAAGATATTCACAAATTTCTTGTTCTCCAGATTGTTCATCACTTGGAATTCTAATTAATTTCTGTGCAAGTTTTGTTATTTCATCTAGTTGTATTTTAGACGTAATTTCTGAATCCAACGCTAATTTCTTTTGTATAGCGAGATTTTATAACCCTTCCCGCTAAAATATTGTTAAAATGATTAAAAAGATGCAGATTATTGTAACTGGAAACGTACAAGGTGTTGGTTTTAGAGCTTTTATTCGAAATCGAGCGCTTAAAAATGATATCTGCGGGTGGGTGAGAAATCTAGATGATGGAAGTGTAGAAGCATTATTGTCTGGTTCTCAAGAAAATTTAGATAAACTTATTCCAATCATAAAGAATGGCACACCTTGGAGTAAAGTTTCAGATGTTCGAATAGATTTTGTAGATATTGACGATGATCTTACTTCGTTTGAAATTACGAATTAGTGCATTATAAAATCTCTAATCCAAACTTTTCAATAACTTTTTTAGTTCTTGAACTTTTTAATTTTTTATAAATTGTTTTTAGATCTTGTGGACAATCTAAATCTAACATTAGTGATTCATTTTCAATGATATAATATTTCAAATTTTTCTTCTTGACGTTATTTAAATGATTATAGTAACTATCTTCATCATACGATGTTTTAATTATATCTGGCGGTCTACGAAATAGTATGTTTGTTCCATTTTTATTTACTGATGGCGAAATGATTATTTCATGATCTAAAATATTGTTTATTAATTTTTTTAATATGTTTATATTAAGTAATGGAACATCTGCTGGAATTACAATTGTTGCATCAAAGTCTTTATTAATAAAATATTTATTTCCTAGTTCTACTGCAGAATTTACTCCATTTTCACTATTTTCTTTTAAATAATTTATTTTTGTTGTTTTTGTATATTTCTGAACATAATTTTCTGGTGATACTACTAAAATTTCAGAGAAATATCGTGAATTAATTAATACCTCACATATATCTTCAAACATACACTTGGATAATTCTATTCTTTGATCTTTTCTTAAAATTGTTGATAATCTTTGTTTACTATTACTCATCTTCTTTATTGGAATAATTACTCCAATTTTCATAATTTTATCCCAATTATTTTCTTTGCCAGTAATGTTTCGTCAACATCATTTTTCATTAATATATCTGCCAAATGTGTAACTTTTCCCATTTTTTTAATTTTTTCTTCTTCTTTATTGTCTAATTTATCAATAATTATATCTGTTATCACATCTGAATAATATTCTATTAGACCTGATATTGATACCTCGTATCCTTTCGCTACAATCATTTTTCCTGCCGGTCCACTTATTACTCGATTATTTATTATTGGACTGACTAAGATTTTTTTTGCATGCGACTTTCTCAACGCATCTCTAATTTGTTTAATGAATATTGTTGGACCAATACTTGATACTGGATTTCCTGGAGCTATTATTATTTTGTCTGATTCCAATATTGATCTTACTACTTCTCTCGATGGTTTAGCTTTTTGAATTCCTTTGTAAATTATATCTTTAATTAATGGCTTTCCTTTATTTTTTACCCAGAATTCTTGCAAATGCATCTCTTCATTATCTGTTATAATTGTTGTTTCTATATTGTCATCTGATGCAGGAATTATATTATGTTTAATATTTAATTCTTTAGCGAATATTTTTGTAATTTCTGTTAAATTCAATCCCTTTTCAATTAGCTTAGTTCTTTTTACATGCGTTGCTAAGTCTTTATCACCTATTTGAAACCAAATATCTTCTGAAATATTTTTTAATGAATCTCGAAAATTAAATGTATCATTCTTTATTCCCCATCCTCTTTCACGATCTAGTTGTTTCGATAGACCATATAATGTTGTATCTATATCTGGGCATATGTATAATCCAAATAATTTTATATTGTCTCCCACATTTGTGATTATCGTCATCTTTTCGTCTAGAACACTATCAAGTCCACGTATTAATTTTATTGAACCTGTACCTCCAGTAATCACTGTAATCATATTATTTCAATTTACAATACGTTGCTATAAGTCAGTCCATTTTGTGACTTTCATTGCTATTGCTATTGATATTAAACCAATTAAGAAAACAATTCCACAATTCCATAATGCTGATTGTGAATTACCAAAAACCATTGCGTCTCTTAATCCATTATTTAAATAAGTTAGAGGAAGTGTCTGCGCAATAATTTGTAAAAATCTTGGCATTGTTTCTAACGGGAAAAACGTTCCTGCTAAAAATAACATTGGAAATGTAACTACATTCCCTGCTGCATCTGCTTCTTCTTCTTCACGTACTACAGTGGAAATTATCATACCAATACCTGGAAAAGTTAACGCTCCTGAAAAAAGCAATATAATGATTACTGGATCTAATATCAATTTAATGTCGAATACTAATATTGCTATTATTGAGATAACAGTTGCTGAAATAATTCCTATTAATGCGTGATATAAAACTAGACCTGCTATCCACTCAAACTTTGAAAGTGGTGTTGTTGCTAATTTTTTTATTACGCCATTTTTTCTATATTTGGTATTTGTTCCGATTGTTCCAAATATTCCAGTTGACATTATTGCAATTCCTATTACTCCTGGGACAAAATATTCAATAAAACTTAGATCATTTGATGAAATCTGTTTCTGAATTAATGTTAATGGTTGTTTTGAATTTTGCTGTTCTATGTTAATTTCGTTTATTATTCCATTTACTAGTGAAATTGTTCTTGGAAAACTCTCATGTGATTGGTCCATAATTAAAATAATCGATGAATTGCCTCTGCTTAACTCTAATTCAAAATTTTCTGGAATGACAATAGTTCTAATTTGTTGTTTTATTTCATTTTCAGGCGTTTCAATTATATTAAATGAATTAGTCATATTGATTAGATTAATTACTCTTGATGATGTTTGAGATGGTTGATTTCCTATGATGTCATTATTTTCGATATATACATCCATTTTATCTGATTGAAAAGAGAAAATCCCTCCAAATAGTAACATTAAGAGCAATGGAAATGCTAATGTCCAAAACAAGGTAGTTTTGTTTCTTTTCCATGCTTTGAAATGACCATTAAAGACTGTAAAAATTATTTTAGTTCTCATTTCGCTAACCCTTCTGCAGTAATTCGTTTACCTGTTAAATTAAGGAAAGCTTCATCTAAATTTGGTTTTTTTATTTCAATTTCAATATTTGGATCATTATTGACTAATGATAGTATATTGAATAATTGTTCATTATCTGAAAATGAAATACGTATGACTTCATCTGAATCAATTTCATACTCAAATCCATGATTTTGTAACAAGTTTTTATCGCAATTTTTTAATATAATTACTTTGTTTCCACCAAACTTTTCAATTAATTTATCTGGTGATCCTTCAGCAACTATTTTTCCATCAATAATTATTAATATTCTGTCAGATAATTCTTGTGCTTCTTCCATGTAATGTGTTGTTAAAAATATTGTTTTCCCTTGTTCTTTTAATTTTTTTATTAAATTCCAAGTATCTCTTCTTGCTTGAGGATCTAGTCCTGCAGTTGGTTCATCTAAAAATAATAATTCTGGTTCATTTATTAAAGAAATCGCAATTCCCAATCTTTGTTTTAATCCTCCTGATAACGTCTTATATAATGAGTCTTTCTTTTCATTTAGTCCAACTAATGATATTAATTCTTTGACGGATCTATTGCTCCCGTATATATCTCTGAAATATTCTAAATTTTCCCTTACTGTTAACCAATCAAACGCATTAAAATTCTGTGGCATGACACCAATTTTTTTCTTTATCTCGACTTGTTTTTTTACATTCTGTATGTCTATACCAAATACTTCTACTTTTCCTTTGTTTGCTTTTTTTAAACATTCAATTATTTCAACTATGGTTGTTTTACCTGCTCCGTTTGGTCCCAAAAGAGCGAACACTTCTCCTTTTACTACATTGAATGAAATTTCATTTACAGCAGTGAAATTATTATATTGTTTGACTAATCCGTTGATGTTTATTATAGAGTATTCTGTCAATTTATATCACACTGAATTATTTTGTTTTTGTGATTTCTATTATTTCTCTATACGCTAAGATACTAAAAAAACCCAAAAAATATTGCAATATTGGAATAGTTCGTGCTAAAATTGTAGCATCTCTATATGTAAATGCAACAAAACCAGCTACTATTATGCCTACTAAATATGCTGATTTATACTTCTTCAGATATAGTGGGGCTAAACTGATCTGTATTAGATATATTGGAATAATCAACTCTCTTGGAATACCATACATGAAATTTCCACCCTCGTCAAAAAAAATCAATACGCCGCTAAAAAATACCAAGATTGTTGCAGTAAGAACCTTTTGTGTAATGCCATAATCTGACATTATTTTATCAAGAGGACCATCAGAATTTTTAGTCAAAAAACATCTTCACACTTATGCTGCACTAGCTGATTTATTTTCTATCGTCCATTTTCTAGTAGCTTTTTCCCATCTCATGATGGGTAGTTTTGAATTTGCAGGTATTGACATTGAAGATTTCTTCTTTATTTCTTCCGGTGTAGCATTTCTATTATCTATGTGATAATCTAACCATTGTTTCATACAACTAAAACTACAATAACTTGGAGGTGTTGTTTTGTTTGTTCCCCACACTTCAAACATTTCACCACAATTTTTACACATAGTTCCTCCTTCTCCCACAGTTATAGTTTCTTGTCCCGAACCTTGTGATTGTGATGGTAGCTTCATGATCTTATAGCTTCCACCTATTTCTGAGATCCATATTCTCTTGGCCGTATCCCATCTCATTACTGGTAAATTCATTATATTTTTTTCACTAACTCCTTAAAAAATTTCTTTTTAATTTATTTTCACTCTCTTTTTTACTGAATTATTGTTGTCGTCTTTTTTTAAGACTAATTCAAGTATTCCATTATTGTACTTTCCATGTATAGACTCTTGTAATATTTTATCTTTTAATGTAATTTCTTTAAAATATTCCTTTGAACCTTTTGTAGAAATAAACACAGAGTTGTTTCCTGTGTTTGTATCTTCTTGACGATTTATTTCTATAATAATATCTGATTTTTTAACTCCTGGTAATTCAACAATAATTTTAATATCTTTTTTACCATCAATAATGTCAATTAATGGCTCTCTTGACTCGGTGATCTTTATTGGTAGATTTCCTTCCGAGTTTGGTTTTATATTCCCAAATTCTGTAATTTCTGTTTTACCTTCTTCGTCAATATTTACAGAGTATCCGTAAATAATGGGTTCGGATATATCTAATTCTCGGTTCATCTTTTTTTCATTTAATCCTTGTTCCCATTCTTTGAATATATCTTCGAATTCATCAAAATCTCTGAAGAAATCATCGAAAAGTGGGATGAAAAATGGGTATTTCTCTCTAATTTTATTAAAAAATTCTTCCATATCTGTCATTTTATTATTAATTCTATGTTTTTTTCCTTTTATAAAATTGTCTGTTTTGTATTCATAATATTAAAAAATAATTGAATATATTAATTTTATAATTTGAGCGACCGGCAAGATATCTCTGCAATGATTAAAAGTCTTCAAAATGGCCAATTTATTCTTTTACACGATGATGATTCCAGAGAAAATGAAACTGATATTATGCTACCGGCTAAACATGTAACTCCAAAAAAGATATACCAAATGCGTGAACTTGGTGGGGGTCTTCTTTGTGTTGCTATTGCTCCTGAAATTGGAGCTAAACTTGAATTACCTTACATGTGGGAAATTCTTCTTAAAACAGAATCTGAGTCACTGCCTCAACTTGTTAATAAAACTCGAAGTGTATCAAAACGTTCTACACATTCAATAACATTTAATCATCGTAGACTTGGAGGAGCAACTGATTCTCAACGCTCTGACACTATTTCATCTTTACACAACTTATGTCAAACCTATGAGTCAAATGATAATTTTTATAATGATTTCTATTCAGATTTCGAATCTCCTGGACATCTTCAAATGCTTATTGGATCACCTGGTTTACTTAATTCCCGAGATGGTCATACTGAATTAAGTCTCTTCCTTTGCAAGCTTGCAAATCTTACTCCTGTCATTATTATGTGTGAAATTCTAGATAACCAAACTTTTAATGCCAAATCTGTGACAGACTGTAAAAATCTTGCTAAAAAACATAATCTTACATTTATCGAATCTCATACTGTTATTGATTATTACAAAACTATTTCGTAAATATTGTAACGGGCCCGGTGAGACTTGAACTCACGACCTTTAACCAAGATTAGTTAATCTAATCTTTACAGCTGTCGCCACGGATTAGGAGGATCGACTATTATTCTGTCGCGCTAATCCAGATTGCACATCATTTCTATGATACTGCGCTACGGGCCCTTGTGCAATTTTACTAAATAAAGTATAAAAGTTCATAATTAATAATTAGTCGTGTGGGGAAGCCAATTACTGATGTAATATCTGTTGGAGAACAGTCTTTTCATTTATCAATTTTACAATACTCAAACGGGTGTTTTATATCCGTTACTGAGGGCAATCAATCTAGTTTAGGCTCAATATCTTTATCACTTAACACATCAAACGTGGTTAATACTAGTGTTATAATTCCTAGTGAATTCTCTCCAATGTTTCCTCAACTACTTAGTGAACTTGCTAGTAATTTGTCTAAAGGTATCGGTTTATCTTCTGTTCACCTTAAAAAAGAATTAAAACCAGAAACTGCTATTGATCTAATTAAAGAAATAAAATCACATTTGCTAAAATTATAAATCTTATTTAAAAATTGAACTCATTACACTTTCTACTTTTTTCTTATATCCTGCAGTCGTATAAATTCTAATTATATCCATATACCCTAATATTGCGTTCATTAGAGGTAATTCCGTTGCTTTTATTATTTCTAATTTTCTTTTGCCAGGTTCATTTGAAATCAAAGTAACTTGATTAAATGCTTCCTTGGTTGAAGTTGTGGGAACTGAAGTCGCTGTTGATACATCTATGAATACATGACTTATAGGAACTTTTGCTTTATCTGCAATTTCTTGTTCTAAGTTTTCACGAAACTTCTTTTGTACAAATATTCTTGTACTGAATTTATCTTTTCCCAATACCATTTTTTCAAAAACCAATTTTAACATTTTTCTATTTGTATAATCTTTTGCTAATTTTTGAGCTAATTTTGTATTATCATTTTTCGGTTGAATATTTAATATTTTGAACAATGTTCTATCATCCGTCAGTTCTAGAAACCCTTCTAAATCCTTAAGATCAGTAAAGTGTAATATATCGTCTGATAAACTCATTGCCCTTGTTATCATTATTGCAGATGCTCGTACACTTTTATGAAAATATACTGCTCTAAACATCTCATATCTTGCAAGCATTAATGATTCTAGAGCGTATAGACTATCTTTGTTAATTGCAAGCTTTTTTTCTGTAACTTTATACGCATCAATAATTCTATGAACATCCACTTTCCCATATTCTACTCCTGAAAAATATGAATCTCTTAATAAATAATCCATTGAATCTACGCTTAAAAATCCTGCAATTATATCATTCATAAATCGAGGGTGATTTTTTGATGTTCCTAAACACAATTTTGAGAATTTTTTTACATTGATTCCATAAGCGCTTAAGATATCTGATATTTCTGTTTCTCTTATTATTCTATCTGTAATATTTTCATGTGTAGTACCTTTTTCGTGTAATACTTCTTCAAACAAATGCGAAAAAGGACCATGACCAATATCATGTAATAATGCTGCCACTGATAATTCTGTTCCTTTTTCTTCATCAATTATATTTCTCGATCTTAAATGTACTGTTGCTCTTTTTGCTAAATACATTGAACCAATACAATGTTCAAATCTTGTATGATGAGCTCCTGGATATGTTAGATGCGCTGAAGCTAATTGTCTTATTCCTCTTAATCTCTGAAAAATAGGCGAATCAATAATTTTACATTCTAGCTCATTTGCATAAATATAACCATGTACTGGATCTCTAATCTGCGCAACTTTATCTTTCATTTTTATCAATTTTATATTTTTTATTTACTACTTCCCAGATTTTATTACTAACTTCTTTTTTACTTTTATTTCCATTTATTTTTTGCCACTTGTTTTTTGTTGCTAAATTCTTATACTTTCTTCTTACTTCAGACAGAAATTTTCTATTTTTTTCGTATCTGTCTCGGGCATCACTCTTTCTTACTATTGATTCTGTTAATGGTATATCTATTAGTATTGTAAGATCTGATTTAGGTAAACCTATATCTAGGTTCATTAGCCATTTTCTATCCAATCCATTTGCTATTCCATATGCGATATTTGAATCACAATAACGATTGCATACAAGAAAGTCGTTTTCCTTAAGTTGTTTTATTATTTCCTCTCTAAATTCCCATCTATTTGCTGATAGGAGTATATGTGATAATTCTACAGAAAAATCATTATTACTGAGGCATTTTTTTATTAATTTTCCTGTATTTGAATTATATTTGGGAAAAGATATGTACCCTGCTTTGTATCCTTCCTTTGATATCTTATTCTTTAGTAATAATGACTGTGTTTTTTTCCCTGATTGGTCTATTCCTTCGATAACAATTAATTTGCCTTTTTTCAATGTTAAATAAATATTATGTTGTTGATTTATTTAAGGTAGTTATCAAATTTTACTAGTATTCTAAATTTTTAACTATCTTGTCTCTATAATAAATTGTGGCCTCTGACTTTATTGATAAAAAATATGTTAAAAAAATGATTATCGATCAACGAGATTATCAGGTTAATATTACGAAGTCAATTAAATCGCAGAATTCTTTAGTTGTTCTTCCTACTAGTCTTGGAAAAACAGTAATTGCTCTCTTGACTATTGCAGATTCAATGATTGATTATCCAGATAAAACCTGTATGATTCTAGCGCCTACTCGTGTACTTGTTCATCAACATTATGAGTTTCTATTAAATTCATTAGATCTTTCTGAAACAGAAATTAGTGTAATTACAGGTGAAGATACTATATCTAAAAGAAAAACTAAATGGCAAAATCAAGTCGTTTGTGCTACTCCTCAGATACTCAAACTCGACATAGCTCGTAATATAGTTGATTTAAATCAGTTTTCTGTTGTTATTTTTGATGAAGTGCATCGAGCTGTTGGAGATTATGCTTATACATCCATTTCAAATTCATTGTATTCAATAAATGAAAATATTAGAATGTGCGGAATGACTGCTTCTCTTCCTAGTGAATCTCTTAAGGTGCAAGAAATTATATCAAATCTTCATTCTACTCACATTGAAGCTCGAGACCGAGATAGTGAGGATGTTAAACCCTATGTTCATACTACTGATGTACAAAGAATTGAAGTAGAATTGCCTGAAGATATGAAAACAATTAGCAACCATATTCGAAATACTCTTTCTTCATATTCCTTAAAATTAAGATATGCTGGTCAATTGTTACCCAAAGATCCTTCATTGAAAGCTGTACTTGCAAAGAGTCATCAAATAGAAAATGATCCACATTTGTCTAAAAGATGGGATATTAGAAGCAATTTATACTCAATGGTGAGGTTAATTCATGGTCTAAACATAATTGAAACTCAAGGAGTGTATAGTTTTTCTCAATATATGTCTCGTTTATCCGCGAAACAAAAGTCTAGTGGTGTTAAGAAACTACTCGAGAATCCTGATTTTAAACAAGCACTTGCTCTTACTAATCGTTTACAGTCCAATGGAGACGAACATCCAAAATTGGCCAAGTTAGAAACAATTCTAGATGATAGACTTCGGGGAACTGACAAGGCGATAATTTTTGCCAGTTATCGAGATACTATTGATAAAATCTTCGAAGTTTTACACGGTAAGGGTTATCATGTTGGTAAATTGATAGGAAAAAGTGGTCAAACAGGACAATCACAAAAACTACAATTAGAATCACTGGAAAAACTAAAGTCTGGTGAATATGATGTCTTAGTTGCAACTCAAGTTGGCGAAGAAGGACTTGACGTTTCTGAATGTAAATTGGTTATTTTCTACGATAATGTTGCGAGTGCTATTAGATTTACTCAGAGAATGGGACGTACCGGAAGAAAATCTCCTGGTAGTGTTGTATCTTTTATTACTAAAGGAACTCGAGATGAAACTAATTACTATGTAAGTCAACAAAGATTATCACAAGCTAAACGAACTGTTAAAAGATTTAGTAAAAATACAAATCCTGTAACGAAAAACGTCTTGGATAAAGACAAAACCGGTTTGGATAAATTTCTCTAATGTAAATCAAATTCTGATAATATATTTATTATTTATGCCTTCAAATTGTAATTATGCAATGTTCATTTTGTTCCATTGATCAAGATCTTCCTTTTACTTGTTCATATTGTAAAATGGTTTTATGTTCATCACATCGTTTACCTGAAAAACATGATTGCATTCAATTACATACTGTTCATAGTCACCGTGATATTGAATATTTAAATCCTCAACGAATTTCCAATACAAGGTCTTTTGATTCTAAAATTAATCAACTCTTGTCCTCAGAATCAAGGCATTTATTTCTTGGAATGATTCTAGTATTATTAGTTGGAATATCATTTTTCTTTGTTAATTTCGGCGGATCTTATCCTGTTTGGACTGTACTTGTTCTTTCTATAATTCTAATGGGTTCTTTTTTAATACATGAAATGTCACATAAATTTTTTGCATTAAAAAATGGCTTTAATGCTGAATTTCGCGTGAATTCTTTTGGTTTATTTCTGACTTTTTTAAGTATATTTCCAATTCCGTTTAAAATAATTGCCCCTGGGGCTGTTGTTATATCTGGTTCCCCATCAAAAAAAATTTTAGGACAAATTGCATTATCTGGTCCGTTTAGTAATATTGTTTTAGGTTTTATATCTATAATAATTCTATCTTGGTCGTCTCTATCAAGTGAATGGCAATCTATCTTGTCTACTGCTGCTTTTATAAATGGATTTCTTGCTACATTTAATTTATTACCTTTTAGCATTATTGATGGTAAGAAAGTATTCGACTGGAATAAAATTATTTGGTTTGTTTTTTTCTTTATTTCTATATCATTTATATTAATCGTATCGTATATTATATGACTGAATTGAAAAAGAAATTTGAGACTTTTAATTTAAAGTTATTGGAAACTCCTCTTGTTTCTACTATTATTTCTAAAAGTTTGAAGTTAAGTCCTAATACTAAGTCTATCGATAAACAACTTAATGGATTGATATCTAAAGTTATAAAAAATAAAGAATTCTGTGGAAAAAAATCTGAATCATTATTATTACGCACTGGATTAACTAATGTATTACTTTTAGGCGTTGGAGATATAGACGAAATTAATCTGGATATTTTACAGGATATATCAGCTAATGCTTCAGTTACTGCAAAGACATTAAAATGTAAAACATATGTTTTTAATTATGATTGTTCAAATGTTTCTGAAAGTGATATTGAAGCTATAGTACGAGGAGCTGATCTTGGTCTTTATGATTTTAATACGTATAAAAGTGAGAAAAAAAGTTTTAGACCTGCTCTTATGAAAATTACAATTAATAATAAACTAGTGCCATCTCTAAACAAAATTATTAAACATGGAGAAATAATTTCCAATGCAATAATGCTGTCTCGTGATTTATCTAATCTTCCTAGTAATTATTGTACTCCTACCTACATTGCTCAACGTGTTAAAAAAATCTCTTCAGGTCGACCTATAAAAACGACTGTATTTACAACTCAAAAGCTTAAACAATTAGGATTTGGAGGTTTATTGGGTGTTGCTCAAGGTTCTAAACAACCTCCTTGTTTTATTATTATGGAATATTCGGGTGGTAAACGTAGAGAAAAACCAATTGTTTTTGTTGGAAAAACAATTACTTTTGATACTGGAGGAATATCTATTAAACCCTCTGCATCAATGGATGAAATGAAACATGACAAATCTGGTGGTGCTACTGTTATTGGTATTATGCAAGCT
>JACAFT010000001.1:0-88033 GCA_013378375.1 Nitrososphaerota archaeon | reverse complement strand
AAACATGGAAAAAGAAAGAAAATAAATTACTTACAAAATTTAAAAACGAAAAAAGAAAATGGACAAGTGAAAAGTATCCAGAATTAAACTATAATTTTGATTTATACCCCGAACCACTCAGATCAAAACGTCTAAATAAAATTTCAAAAAAAGCAGAACAAGATGATACAGGAACAGAATGGAATAATAAAGAAGAAGAGGTAAGACAAGCAATAAGAAAAATGTTAGAAAAAAATACTGATACAAATTGGTTAAGCAACAAATATGATGACCGTAAACAATTCAATAAATTAAAATTTGACAAAGATGGAAAAGTCATTATAACTTTAGACACAATAAATGTGAATGAATTAACAGTAAAAGAAAATATGGAAAAAGAAACAGATACAGAACATGTCAGGAATGAAGAAATTCAACTTACCAAATTAAAAGATGATTTACAAAAAGAAGTCAATGAAAAAATAGAAAAAATTTATAATGATTTCGGCCAAGAGTTATTTGACCAATTAAATGATCTAGTAGAAGAAAAAATGCTTAGATACAGATTAAAAATAGAAGAAATTGAAACAGCAATAGTAGGCATAAGAGAAATAAAAGAAGGCAAACCTAGAGAATTATCTATGCCAAGACAAGTTGTCAAAAAAACAGGATTTTATGGTTAAATCACTAATTAAAAAAGAACCTTATATCAAAAAAAATCAATCAATAAGAAAACTATCGTCAATTTCTCCACGAAATGTTTTGTGAATATCAATACAGGATTGTGGGTGAATTTCGTACAATTAAATTTATTTTTTAATAAATTTTTTTCCGCATCTTGAACAAAATAATAAATCAGAATAATCAGTCATATAAATCTACTTCAAAGTAATTCCATCCACGCAAGACAAAGATCTTAATTTGGTTATAATATCAGAAGGAACTTTACCTTCAATAACTAATGTTAATTTTGCAGAATCAATTGTATTTGGATCATCTGCAAGAGCTTGTCTAATAACTAAACCATTTCTTGCTAAAGCATTACTAACATCAGAAATAACACCAGGTTCATATGGATTAGCAGAAATAATTAAAACACTATATCCAAGCAAATTTGCAATTTCTACTAAACTGGCGCCAACAGGTTGTATTTTATTAAAAATTTTTTTCAAATCATTATTTGCAAGAATTTGTTTTACGGTATCACGAACAACTCGTCGATCAACATTAATAGATTTTGCCAATGCAGTATCAGATATATGAACATCTTTAATCATGAGTTTTTCATCATTACGAACAGAAATACCTAATTCAATCATCTTTTTAACAACATCAAATCTACTTTTTTGGCGAGTAAAATTTGAACGAGCTATATCCATCAATATAATAACTATTTACTATATCAAATATAATCTTTAAAGATAATAACAGATACATTTAATAAAACATTCGAATAGAAAGTAATAACATCATGATTTTAGAATTAATCCAATCCATAATAACAAGTCAAAATGCATTAATTGAAAATTATGGATTTATAGGAGTATTTGTTGCAATGATTTTACAATCAATAATACCAATAGCAATACCTTCAGACGCAGTAGTAATTGGGGCAGTAGTTCTAGGAATTGACAATATAGCAGTAATAATAGCATCAACTCTAGGATCAACAATAGGAGGAATAATTGGATTCAGTATTACAAGAAAAGGAGGAAAACCACTTGCAATAAGATTTATTGGGAAAAAAAATATTGAAAGACTTGAAAATTGGTTTGAAAAATGGGGAAATTTTATCATTGTATTTGGAAGAGCGATGCCATTTCTATCAAGTGATGCAATTGCATATGCAGCAGGATTAACAAAAATAAATATTAAATTATTTATTCCACTTGCATTACTTGGCGCATTCTTAAGAAGTCTAATACTAGTATATCTTGGAGATAAACTACTAGAATATATTCCAAAAATATTATAATAAAAATTAAAAATAACTAGTTATTACATCATGCCCATGCCGGGAGGCATTCCGCCCATTCCTCCCATTCCACCCATATCAGCGCCTGGAGGAGGTGCTGGACTTTTTGAAGAAGCAACAACATCATCAATACGTAATAACATTCCTGCAGTTTCAGTGGCAGCTTTAATTATTTGTTCTTTAACAATAGTGGGCTCATATATTCCTAATTTTTCACAATCATCTACTTGGCCTTTAACTACATTAACACCATACCACTTATGTCCTTGTCCATGTGCAGCGCCAATTTGAACTTGTGTATCAATAGGATCAAGACCGGCATTTTCAGCAAGAGTAATAGGAATAATTTCCAAGGCCTCTGCAAATTTTTGTACGGCTAATTGTTCTCTGCCACTAAGTTTATTTGCATAAGTTTTTAATAATCTTGATAATTCAGCTTCTGGAGCACCACCGCCTACAACAATAGATGGTTTAACAAGTACATCTTTAACAACCATTAACGAATCATGAATAGAACGATCTGCTTCGTCAACTACTCGTTGTGTTCCTCCACGAATTAAAATTGTAACTGAACGTGGATTCTTACAACCTTCAACAAATACCCATTTATCTTCTTCAATTTTTCTTTCTTCAACGAGTTTTGATGAACCTAAATCATTCTTATTCAAATCATCAAGATTAGTAATTATTTGTCCGCCAGTAGCACGAGATAACTTGTCCATATCACTCTGTTTAACTCTACGAACAGTAAGTATTCCTGCTTTTGATAAATAATGTTGAGCACTGTCATCTATACCCTTTTGACATATTAACACATTAGCTCCTGCTTGTTGAATTTTATCAACCATATCTTTAAGCATAGTTGCTTCTTGATCTAAAAAGGCTTGTATCTGATCAGGATTAGTAATATTAATTTTAGCGTCAAATTCAGTTTTTTCAATTTCCAATGCTGCAGCAATTAAAGCAATTTTTGCATTTTCTATACGTCTTGGCATTCCTGCATGAACAACTTCTTTATCCAAAACAATTCCTTGTATAAGTGAAGTATCTTTCAATGAACCACCTGCCTTTTTTTCAACTTTTACATCGTCAACATCAACTTTGTAAACTCCGTTGTTATTATCAGCAACAGCAACTACAGCGTCAGTGACAATTTTAGATAATAAATCAGATTCACGCCATATCAATTTAGAAGCCATACTAGTTTTTGCTACTTTAGTTAACCATTTTTTATCTCCTGCATCAACTTTAATAGCAATTTCGTCAAGAATCCTCAATGCCTCTTTAGCGGCTTTTTTATAACCATCAACAACAATTGTTGGATGAACTTCTTTATCGATTAATTCTTCAGCTTTTTCGATCAAAGAACCTGCAAGAATTACTACAGAGGTAGTTCCGTCGCCAACTTCGGTATCAGCAGTTTTTGATACTTCAACCATCATTTTAGCAGCAGGGTGTTGCACGTCAATTTCTTTAAGAATTGTCGCTCCATCATTAGTAATTGTAACATCTCCCATTCCATCTACTAACATTTTATCCATTCCACGAGGGCCTAAAGAACTTCTAATAATTTCTGAAATTACTTTAGCTGCCATTATATTATTTTTTTGGGCCTCACGACCTTTAGTTTGACTTGAACCTTCTTTTAAGATTATAACGGGTTGACCACTAGGAGTCATACCTACATTTGCTTGTTGTGCCATATCATATCACTTAATTTAATTTACTTTGATTACTAGAATAATTAAACATTTTGGAGATTTTCATATATTACAATCATATTCTTCAATTCTATTTGGATCAAATAAACAACCATAACACAAATTTTCGATCATATGCGCCTCAGTTGGTGGGACAAATGTATCGCCGCATAATAAACACTCATTCATAACATATTTTCACATTTATTGTATTTATATCAATAACTATGTAGATCTAGTAATTGGAACGTCTTTAACTACTATTGAAGGAGATAATACAGGAATTTCTACCTCCCACCAACTAATCCAATTACGTATTTTAGATAAAGAATCAATATTCGATAATTGCCTTGGTATTTCATCACTAATACGAATTCCGTGAATAGGAGTTGTAATTTTTCCATTATTAATAATGAAACATGCGTCTCGAGGGACTGTAGAATATGAACCTGCCGCAGGATTTTGAAACCTTGTATACCAATTATTAGTAATTAATAGACCATCATCTATTGAAGATAATTGTTCTTCAACAGTAAGAGAACCAGAAGAAACTTCAAGATTCCAATATGATGGAGCTATAATTCCAGCATTACCAGTAGATTTCACTCCATATTTATTAGCAGTAGTCATATTATGAAGATAGTTTTTCAAGATACCATTTTCAATAATATTTGTAGACTGTGTAGGTATACCTTCATCATCAAAAATACGATTGTAAATACCACCTTCAGGATTTCCAATATCAGAGATTGATAAATTCTCAGATGAAACTTGTAAGTTTATTTTGTCAGTAAAAAATGAATCACCAGAATCAATAGAGTCGGCAGAAGCAGCATGACCAACAAATTGAAATATATCAGCAGCTACAGTAGGGGAAAATAAAATATCATATTTTCCGGGTTCACATAATTTTGGATTTATTGATAATTTAGCATAATCGCCAGCAATTAAACCGGCATTTTCAGAATCAATATCATTAATTGAAGCTGAACAAGATATTCCATGTCCACTAGATTTAGATTCAGTGAATGCACGAATATTTAATAAATTTGTAAACGAATCGTCGTGAGATTCTATTCCAGTAGAAGTTTTCAGGAATATTTCAGATTTTGTACTTGTAAATGAACCACAGACTCTTGATGCGCCAGATTGCAGTCCAGAATTTATTGAATTTTCGACATGATCAATAATAGATTCGTAATTATTTACTTCATCAATATCGATTGAACGATTAGTACTATAATTAAAAGGTCCTGTAGGAAGATTTGTATAATCATTATTTATTGGAGAATCATTACAAAATTGAAACAATGAATCTATATACTTAAGAATTGAATTTTCGTCTAAATTATATAATACTCCTCCAGCACGTTTTTTATCTTTTCCAAGATAAATTGATATAGAAATATTTTCAATATTATCAAAAACATCAATAGAATTATTACTAAATCGAATTAAATCTTCATGTTCTTTACTAAGAAGTAATGAATAATCATCACAATTAAGAGAAGAAATTTTCGTATCTACGATTGATAATATATCATCTATATTCATGTTCTCGTACCTACTCTTAGATTTCTTAGTCGAACGTCGGGAGCACCGGTCCAAACAGGAGCACCCTGCATAGGTATTCCTTTACCACAATTCGCAGCTTTAAAATTAAGATTCTTAGAACGAGCATCTACGGAAGACCAAAATTTCTTCGATGTGAGTTCCAATACAGGTGATTTAATATTTATATCTAATTCACCATTCTTGATTTTATATGCTTCAAATCCAACATAACGTTGATTTTCTCGCCTATCGTCAATATTCCATTCCATGAAATTTTTAATGTATACGCCATTTTTGACATCTGTCAGTAATTCATCTAATTCATAATCACCAGGTTCAATGAATGTATTTGACATTCGAATAATGGGTTCTTTGTCAAATTCAGTACTTCTAGATGAAGCATTACTATGAAGATTTATTTTAAATGAAGTTTCTCGATTATGCAATAAATCAGTAATTACACCACCAGTAATTAATTGCCTTTTCTTTGATTCAACACCTTCATCATCAAATAAATAGAAACCCATAGATCCAGGAATTGTTGGATCATCACTAACATAGACTTCTTTACTACCTATTTGTGTGCCATTACAGTCAAAACCAAGATATGATTCACCAGCTTGGGCAGCTTCCCTTCCAAGAATTCGATCAGCTTCAAAAGGATGACCGCAAGATTCATGAGCGACTAAACCTGCAATGTCAGGACCAACAATTACATCTATATCTTCATCAAATTTTTCAGATTTAGATTTAATTGAATTTGATGCAATAACTAATTGTTTAGGTACATAATTACTAAGATCAAAAGTTTTAATCACTTCCCAACCTCCAGAACGGCCAAGTCCTGCGTAACCGGCAGGAATACTAAATGAAGATAATTGTCCATTGTAATTAGCAGTAATCTGACTATGAAATGAAACTCTAGGAACATGACTCAACAAATGAGTTCCATCAGTATTAACATAAAATTTTTCTTCAATAGAATTATCTAAAATAAGAGTTCGATTTGGCAAAGAAATATCAGAATTAAATGAAGTAATATATCCGTCAACTTCTTTAAGAACAGAAATCATATCGTCTACATGAATATTTTTTAAATTATCTTTCTCGATAGCAGACCATTCCTTCTTATTTGATTTCTCTGGAGAAAATTTAATTTGAGACTTTAATATTTTCTTGGAAGATTTAGCTTTCATGATTGTCTTTTCTATAAGTTCATTAATAGAATCATCAAACATGTTAGTTGATGCAAATACCAGAACTCCATCATAAATCAAACGAATGCCAATACCTTGTTTTTCAATTGAAATAGTAGGCTTTGGTTCTCCATTCTGTAAAATAGCTGCAAGTTCCTTTATAGAATGAAATCTTGCTTCCGCATATTCAACATTAAATGTTTCTAATTTTTTAAGAATAGAATACAATACATCTTCATATTTAGATAATGAATTCAATAGTAGATTTATAATAATCGGCAGATATTAGTTTTATTAAATATGAATAAAAATATGGATAAATTTGATAAAGTAAAGATTGTTCCCGACACAAGTATAATAATAAATGGAATATTATCAGAAAAAATAAACAATAATGAAATAAAAAATTCTGAAATCATTATACCAATTGCAGTATTAGACGAATTACAAGCACAAGCATCAAAAAATAAAGAAATAGGATTTTTAGGATTAGAAGAATTAAATAAAATAAGAAGCATTGCTACGAAAAAAAAGATTAAATTCAGATATCTAGGAACAAGACCATCTCTAGAAGATATTAAATTATCTAGAAGTGGAAGAATAGATGCAATAATTCGAGATGAATCAATAAAAAATGAAGCAATTTTATTTACAGGTGACTATGTACAAGCAATAGTAGCAGAAGCAATGGGTGCAAAAGTTAACTATATACCAAAAATAATTAATGATAAAGAAAATACTCTTGAAAAATTTTTCAATGATGAATTAATTACAAGTGTGCATATTAAACAAGGAATACCAATAAGAATAAAAAAAGGATTACCCGGAGATACAGAATTAATATCAATAGGAGAATCAATAGAAGAAGATGAAATAAATAAAATAATTAAAGATATAGAAGAATTTGCAAGAATAAGTGAAAAAAAAGACAAGCAAATAATTCGAGAGGGAGCAAAAGTAATTCAGCTTGATAAATTTAGAATAACAATTACAACACCGCCATTTTCTGATAGAGCAGAAGTAACTATTATAAAACCGATAAAAAAATTACAAATCAGTGATTATGATATATCAAAAAAATTAATGAATAGAATAGAACAATCAGCTGAAGGAATTTTAGTAGCAGGAAGTCCAGGTTCAGGAAAAAGTACATTTGCTTCAAGTTTAGCAGAATTTTATTCTTCAAAAAGTAAAATTGTCAAAACAATTGAGTCACCAAAAGATCTTCAAGTAAATCCAGAAATTTCTCAATATGGACAATTGGAGGGAGACTTTGAAAAGACTGCAGAAATACTATTGTTAGTAAGACCAGATTATACTGTATTTGATGAAGTAAGAAAGACTAGAGATTTCATAATTTTCGCAGATTTACGCTTATCAGGAGTAGGAATGATAGGAGTAGTTCATGCAAGTAATCCTGTTAATGCAATTCAAAGATTTGTAGAAAGAATCGAATTTGGAATGATAAGTAGTGTAATAGATACAGTAATTTTTCTAAAAAATGGAGAAATATCAAAAACATATCAACTTGAATTAGTAATGAAAGTTCCAACAGGAATGCTAGAAGCAGATTTAACTAGACCTGTAATCGAAATTAGAGATTTTGATGATTTAAAACTCGAATATGAAATTTATACATATGGAGAAGAAAAAGTAATCATACCAGTTATCGATATTGAAAAAAAGGAAATAATTGAAAAAGAGGATGTTAAACAAAAATTAAATAAAATATTATCAAAATATAAAAATGAAATTGAAGTTGAAATGACAACGTCAAAACGAGCAACTGTTAAAGCAGAAAAACAAGTCATTCCAAAAATTATTGGAAAAAATGGTCAAGAAATAACTAGAACAGAAAAGGAATTAGGCATAAGAATCGATGTAGAACCATTAACAAATTCACTTGGAAATAGTATCAATCATACAATACATGAATCAGGAAATTCAATAGACTTTTTATTTAAAAGAAAAGTAAATGGAAAAGAACTAAATGTATATGTTAATAACGAATATATTTTTTCTGCAACGGTAGGTAAAAAAAATAAAATTAGAGTAGCAAAAAATTCAGAAATAGGAAAAACAATTATGAGTTCAATTATTATGAAAAAAAATATCGTAATTACAAAATTATAATAATTTAGAATTTAATTTCTACCTAAAGAACGATTAATCAGAATTTTAATTTCTTCTAAAACTGAATAAAAGGAAATAATAAGTCCGGTAACAAAAAGTCCTCTAGCATAGAGAAAAGTTAAATGAGATCCGGCACGTATAGTCGCTAAATTTTCATCAGAAATTTGAATTAGTCCGGCTTGTTGATCAAGAAGTTGCTGTTCAACAGTTTCAATTTGCGTAATAGCATTAATAATTGCAATAATACCAAGAACAGAAATAAACAATCCAATAATCAACCAATTTCTTTTCAATTAATTCACATCTTTAACCAATAAATTTTCTAACCAGTATATTCCTTTAGTAGTAATTTTAAATAAGATTTGTTGTGTGGAATTTTGTTTAGACACATAATTTAATTTTTGTAATTCACTTAATCGAGAACTTATGGATTTTGGATTTAAACTAGTCAACATACTAAGTTCATTTATAGATAATGATGAAATATTTGTCTTTCCTGCTAGATATGCAACATGATTAGCAAGTAATTGTAAACAAATATGCTCTCTATCGCTTAATTTCTTAGAATTTATCCAAATTCGAGGTCCTTCAGGAGTTATTTTGATAATATCTGAAAATTTCAGAATAATATCTTCCAAAGAGTAATTTTTTGAGATCTTTTTTGCTATACTAATATTTGGTATTTCTTTTAATAAAAAGTCGTTAATAGAACACAGGACGACTTCAGGTTTTCCTTTAAAATCCACAGTAGTTTGTTCAAAAGTTATTGTGACTGAAATATTATCCAAAATATCACCGATCAATTAGTAAGAATATCGAATTCATTATCGTCTACATCAGATGATAAAAGAGAATTTGAAGCAGTATAAACATAATCACCGGCATTGCTCTTAAATCGTCTCAACTTACCAGACTTAGCCATTCTAAGCAAAGTAACAGCAACAGTTTGTTTTGGATAAATCAGACCATAAGAGTTCAGAGTTTCACGAATTTCATTAAGTTTTTTTGGATTATTAGACCAAGAACTTTGGAAAATTTTTATAAGAACGTCAGTTAACGAATCAGATTTATGAATATTAATATTTGGAGGCATATCCAAAGTAGAAGGATTTACATTAATTTTATTATTTTCATTAGAAGTATCAAGAGATGATTTTTTTAATATTTGGATTAATTTAGGTATTTGAGAGAAAACCTTATCCATATCAGTCAAAGAACACTCAAGTTCTATTTCAGTATTAGATAAACGTAATTTTATTCGAATTGGCTCAGTCATTCAAAGTATTTTCAACATTCAAATTTAATATACCTTATGGTGGAGGTTTTTTTTGCACATATCTATAATTTCTTATTGAACCAACTCTAGTCAATACATTTTCTCGTACTAGATCGGCCAATGAATGAGAGATACTTGTTTTATCATAATGGTAGCCGTTACGAGATAATTCTTCAGATACGTCTGATAAATTTTTTTCAATTCTAAACCAGTTCTCTTGCCATAATGAGTATATAAGATCGCGACAAATAACATTGGGTTTAGGAGTTTTAGATTCAGAAATAGATTTTACAGGTTCATTAACGGCAGATACAGGATTTGAAATTAATTCAGGTTCTAAACCACGAATAACATTTTCTACTGTTTGTTTAACTTTTTCCTCTGGACAAGTTATTTCAATTTCTGTATTTCCACGTTTTAATTTAATAGTAATCATATTATCGTCTTTAGACATGGTTATTGTGCATGTTGCACAACATTTATATTTCAATGTTTCTTAATACATGTTGGGCAAGATGGCCACGGAAATATATTCACAATTAGAAAAAAGAAAAAATGCAATAGAATTACTTGATGATCTAGAAGATGCAAATAATAACTCTGAAGTCAAGGAATTATCAAAAATTCTAAATAAACTTGTGAATATTAAGTTAAATGAACTTGGAAAAACTTACTTTGAAGTAATAAGGGAAAATAAGGTTAGAGAAAATCAATTAAAAAGACTCAATGCCTGGGAAAAATGGCTTCAAGATAATAAAGAATTATTAGAGTAAGTTTAAAAAATATATGTCAAAATATATAAAACTTCGATGATTAACTAATATAATGGACAATTCCGATACAGAAATAGTTGCAAAAATTGCAGGAAATATAATCACTAGTAACAATCCAGGAGAAATGTTAAAAATTTGGAGAAAAAGATTAAAAATTAAACAAATTAATTTAGCGCAAAGAATGAAAATATCTCCATCAGTATTAAGCGACTATGAAAGTGGAAGAAGGCATTCACCAGGAATTATTTTTATAAAACGATATATTGAAGCACTAGTATTTATCGATAAATCAAACAATAAAACATTAACTAGATTATTAAAAGAAGAACATTCTGCAATATTGGGAATAGGAGAATTTAATAAACCAATTACTGCTGAAAAAATAAAAAAACAATTAAAAGTAGAATTATTAAACGGTGAAGACAGGTTAGATACAAAAATTTATGGTTTTACAATTTTAGACAGCATAAATACAATCTATCTATTATCAGGAATTGATTTTTATAAAATTTTTGGAGCAACAACTGAACGAGTGTTAATATTTACACGAGTAGGAATAGGAAGATCTCCATTAGTAGCAATAAGAGTATCACAATTAAAACCAAGAATGGTAATATTACAAGGTCCAAATGAAGTAGATAAAATAGCAACAGATCTTGCAGAAAAAGATAATATAATATTAGGATTAATTAAAAAAAATCATGAAAAAAATCTCAAAGAAATATTATCAAAATTCTAAAATCTTTTATAGACTATAATAAGTGGAACTATATACATGATTGAACAGTATATATTATTTTCAATAATTGTCGGAATTGCGTCAATATTTATATTAAAATTCAAAATTCTTGATTTTAAAGGAACAATACTTTCAATATTTATGGGAAATATGATTTATTTATCAACAGGAATTATTGGATTTATTTTAGTAATAGAATTTTTCATAATATCATTTATATTTACGAAATATAAATTTAAACAAAAAAGAAAAAAAGGAATAGCTCAAGAAAAAGAAGGAACGAGAAGTTGGACAAATGTAATTGCAAATGGATTTGGATTTACAATATTTGCATTATTATATAATTTTTACAACATTGATTTATTATTAATAGGATTTATTACTGCAATTGCTGTAACAACAGGAGATACATTAGCGACTGAAATAGGACTATTAAGTAAAAAAAAACCTAAATCAATAATAAATCTAAAAGTAATTGAACCAGGAACATCTGGAGGCATAACAATTTTAGGAACAGTTGCAGGAATATTTGGAATAAGTATAATTCTTATTTCCTCATTATCAACTAATTTTTTAACAGATTATTTTTCAATTCTATATATATTAATTGGAGCATTTTTAGGTATAATGATTGACAGTATATTAGGAGCTACAATTCAAGCTAAGTATTATTGTGTAAAATGTAATAAATACACTGAATTGTCCACTCATCATAATACTAAGAATAAATTAGTAAAAGGAAAAACAATTATTGATAATAATATTGTAAATTTATTATCAACAATTTCAGGTTCAATAATTGCAATATTATTATTCATATCATTGTAATAATTTTAATTTTATATCATCAACAGGAACACGAATTTGTTCCATCGAGTCTCGGTATCTAAAAGTAACGTCATTATTTGTAATTGAATCATAATCAACAGTTATACAAATAGGAGTGCCGATTTCATCTTGTCGTCTATATCTCCTGCCAATTGAACCAGCAGAATCATAATATGCATGAAAATCAAGTTTGAGTCGATTATATATATCAAGTGCCAGTGAAGGTAAATCATTTTTATTAACCAAAGGAAAAATAGCCACGTCAATTGGAGAAAATCCAGGTTTGAATGATAAAAGATTTCTATCGTCATTAATTGAATAACAATGTTCAATAATTGAATAAAGACTACGATCAACACCCATAGATATTTCAAAGACGTGAGGTATAATTTTTGAATCATTATCTAGAATAGATAAATCTTTGCCACTGATCTGAGAATGTCTAGTTAAATCATAATTAGATCTATCATTACAAGCCACTAATTCTAACCATCCAAGGGATGTCAATACTTCAAAATCAAAAGAATGTGACGCATAAAATGCACGATCGTCATCAGGAAGAATACGAAATCTAGTTTTTGATGAATCTATACCAGTATTATTGTAAAATTGCTGAACTAATGCAAGATAATATGCGATAAATTCATTAGGTAAAACTTCAGTATCGACAAATTCACGACAAGATTTACTAACAGTATTAGAATTTTTATCAAAAATATTTAATTTACAATCACTTACTTCAGAAAATTTATCAAAAGTTATAACATTCTCTGGATTAAAAAATACTTCAATTTCAGCTTGATAGAATTCTCGTAATCTTAACAAACTTTGTCTTGGAGAAATCTCATTTCTAAAACTTTTTCCAAATTGAGCAAATCCAATAGGTAATTTAATTCGCATAGTTTTGAATAATCTAAGATAATCAACAAAAATATTCTGACATGTTTCAGGTCTAAGATAAGCTTGATCAGACTTCGGACCTATACCCAAATTATACATCATATTAAATCTAGATACATTAGCAAGTTTACTATTACAACTTGGACACCTAATATTTTGAGAAACAATTTTTTTATCGTAAATATCATTAGATAATTTTTCAGAAATCATTTCATCAGATAATTCGGATATTAATCGATCAGCTCTATAAATTGATTTGCATTTAGTGCAATTAGTAATTGGATCAGAAAAATTATCTAAATGTCCTGATGCAACAAAAACATTACGAGAAAGTATTTGACTTCCGTCAATTTCTAACATACCGTCACGACGAATTAGATGTTTTCTCCAGAATTCAATGAATTTGTTCCTAAAATTTACGCCTAATGGTCCATAATCCCAAAATCCAGCAGGAGCGTCTGAATAAATCTCAGAACTAGGGAAAAAGAAACCTCGTTCTAGAAATAATTTTTGAATTTCTTCATAATTCATATAAAAAGAACCTTATAATTAGGCCTTAAAGTTATCTCTAAAATTAGACTTTAAAAAAAATTGTAAGTTGCCCTCTCGGGCAACTTAATTGATTAAGAACTTTTTGCTCTTGAATAGAGTACGCCAGCGATGACGACTAGAATAACACCTAGGCCAATTGCAACATATGAAATTGGACTAATTGTTTCTACTTCGACTTGTGTTTCTACTTCAACGACTTTCTCTACTTCAACAACTTTCTCTACTTCGACTTCAACGACTTTCTCGACTTCTCTGACTTCTACCATTGCTTGATCAGGTAGACCATAAGCAATTACTCCTCCAGGTGCTGTATTACCAACTCCTTGAAGCAGTACACCACTTGTTCGTGAACCACCTGTAGTTCTAAGGATGATCATTTTGCCGTCGCTAGTTGCACCAATTGTAGCTTGGTTTACTGCAGGTTCCATGACTTTGTCGAAAACAACTTCACCAGTCCTGATGTCAAGTGCTCGGAAGTGTCCGTCAATAGGTGTAGGGAATACTAAGCCACCAGAGGCCATAGTACCTCCTCTATATCCGGTTCCGTCAACTGTAAAGTGCCATAGCTCTTTACCAGTATCTACATCAAATGCAGTTACGTCGAAACTGTATTCAGGATCAAATGGAGGTGGAATTGATTGACCAGATCGGAATAGTCCGATGGCAACATATCCATCAGTAGGTTGGACTTGAGCCCAAACTGGATTGTTTTGTGTTGCTGCAATAATAATATTGTTATCATGGTCGAATGCAATATCTGATTCTAGACATCCCCAAACAGGACAGTTCATCCAAGTTGGATCAGTAGAAGGATAGTTCATCCATGGTTTCAATAGATCAGAATCTTTCAATGGATCTAATGGTTGTGCATCAGGAGATATCTCCAATGTAGAAGGCATCAAGTCATGATACGTTTCACCAGTAGCTGCATCTAGAATCCATATATGTCCATTTTTACAACCTTTTATGACTACTTTCTCTTCAGAGCCTTTTACAGTTGTAGTAGTGAGAATTGTGTTCCATGAACAGTCATAATCCCAAAGATCACGAGTTGTTGATTGATGAGCCCAAACTAAGTCACCAGTATTCATGTCAAGTGCGACTATAGCAGATCCAAACAATCTAGGTCCTGGAACATATGTAGCATTCCAGTCAGGTCCTGGCTGTGCAGTACCAAGGTATGCAATACCAGTTTCTTCGTCGACAACTATAGTTCCCCATACGTTGCTGATTCCAGCATTATGAGGCATACCATTCTCCCAAGTATCCCAGTCATTACGTAAAATATCTTGGTTTATGTCACAACCGTTAACTGATTGAATCCAGATTACAGCACAGTTATCAACTAAGTATTCTCCCCATGCTTTACCTTCTTCTCGGAATGCAGGATTACAGTTAAGGAATTTTCCTTCAGCTATATCCTGATCAAATGCTTTTTCAGAAGTTCGATCTGATGTTTGTCCACAAGGAGGTTGTAAGAATGTTCTCCATTTCTTTGCACCTGTAGTTAGATCATATCCACCACAGAAGAACCTACCACCATGAACACCTTCACTGTGTCCACCTATACACCAAATGAATGAATTTCCATTTAGATATAAGGATGGAGGATGTTGTGCATAAGAATTATACCATCCACTGTTTCCAGGAATTCCCTTACCGTCAGGACTGTTAAGAGGGATTTCTCCACAGAGCTTGTCAATTTCAAATGAAATTTCACCAGTCTTTGCGTCAAGTGCAGTTATCTTACATGCATAATTACTTACCCAGATTTTTCCATCTGCATAATGAATTGCATGAGTATGATGTGCACTAACACCTCGTATAGGTAATTCAGCTACTGCTGCATCATTATCATATTCATTTTCCCAGTACCAAATTTGAGCACCAGTTTCTGCATCAAGTGCAATTATGTCTCTTGCATTATGTGCAACATAAATTACACCGTCAACAATGAGAGGATACGCAGAAGTTCCTTCAGCAATTCTGCTGACTCCTGCAAGTCGACCATCACCAGGGGTTAGTCCCAAATTTGCAAGTGATGGAATTGGATACATCCACTTCATTCCCAAATTTCCTACATTACCAGGATTGATTTGTGTTTGTGGATTGTAGTTTGTGCCGAGTGAGTTATGATTGTGATTTTCCCAATTTCTTTCTGCTCTAGATAAAGATTGAGCCTCAGCTTCTTTCACATTTACCGTAGTATTACTCACAATGGGCGAAAATATTAGAAGCCCAATTGCTAATAATGCTATTATCGGCAATAGATATCTCTGATTCATTAAATTATTGAATAAAGTATGAAATATAAATGCAACTCTAAATAATCAAAAAAAATATCAAATATTGTTAAAATTTCACATATAAATAATATATTTATAGAATTTTTCAATACCAAAGATATGGGAAATTATTGGTTAATAAAAGAAGAGCCAAACAAATACTCAATTGATGACTTGATAAAAGATAAAAAAACAATATGGGATGGAGTAAAAAATAATCTAGCATTAAAAAATATCAGACAAATTAAAAAAAATGATAAAATATTTTATTATCATACCGGAAAAGAAAAAGCAATTGTAGGAATCGTATCAGTAATAAAAGACACATATCCAGATCCAAATGAAGAAGATGAGAGATATGTAGTATTTGATATTAAATTTTTAGAAAAATTAAACAAAAAAGTTACACTATCAGAAATAAAATCAAAAAAATTATTTGAAAAATTTGAATTAGTTAGAATACCACGACTTTCAGTTATGCCTGTAACAAAAAAGTATTGGAAAGAAATAATTAAATTATCTATTTCAAAATGACCGATTATATATCCCAATATTTAATTTTTTATTCAATATTTATAGCAATTTTTATTTTTATATATTGGGTAAATTATATATTCAGACAAAAAAAATCAATAACCAAGTTTTCTGATAAATCTCATATTTTTGCCGAATTACTCATGGCAATTTCATTATTATCGTCCAGTACACAAATATCCAATTACTTAAAAATAAACCAAACAATTATATTATTTTTTTCAATTGGAATGCTATTTTATGCGTCAATAAACATAATAGGAAAATATATAGATGAAAATAATTATATAATGTCGTCTATTTTAGCAATAAATATTATTATAATACTATCAATATTAGCATTAAAATACACAAATTATATTTAATCTAATAATATCACACCTACAACAATAATAAATGAATTTAAACAAATAAACTAGTCAATTTTTTTTGTTATTGTAATTTGTTATTAAAATAGACATAATAAAAATGTCGAGTTGGGAGTGAGCGGATAATATCTTTCCCCTTTTTATATCTGCTCCAATCTCCCTATATTATAACTTTAAATTTATATCCATAGAAAATTTGACCAGATTTACCATCAACATTAATTTTTCGAAAAACGCTTTTTACTGATGCGTTTACTTTGATTGTTTCGATATTTGAATCCACAATATGAGCAATTATATTGACGCCATTAGTAAGTTGAATAAGACCGATTGGCATAGGAATTTCTGCTTCAAATCCAGGCATTGATTCATAAGATATAGTATAAGATATTATTTTTCCAGTATTTGGCATTATTTTATCTTCTATATTACTAGAACCGCATTTTGAACAAGTATAAAACTCGGGAAATGATTCATATGAACAATCATTACAAATTGAACCAATTATTCTATAATACTTATCTTTATTACGCCAATAAGAAATAGACAAATTAATTTACGGCCTCCAAAATAGTAACAACACTATTTGAATCAATCCCAGACATATTATGGCATAAACCAATTTTTGAATTATTAATATTCAATTTAGATCGATTTTGAAGTCTCCAAGTAGTTTCTATAATTTGATAAATACCAGTAGCTGAAAGCGGATTACCACGTGCTTTTAATCCACCAAATGTTGAAATGGAAGGTTTAGAATTTAATGCGTATTTACCGGAAACAAGGTCTTGTACAGCTTCGCCATTTTTTGAAAAGCCAAAAGTTTCTAAAATTCTTGCAGTAATAGCAGGAACAACATCGTGAATTTCCAGAATATCAATATCAGATAATTGTTTTTTACTATTTAATAATGCTTTAGTAAAACTATTTTTCGTTGAAGAAAATTTTAACAAATCTTCTCTTTCAAAAAAGTTAACAGGAGAATTTGAAGAAGATGAAGCTAAAATTTCAATATTATCAAAATTTGATTTATTATCTTTAGACAAAATAACTGATGCAGAACCATCACCAATTGGCGAACAATCAAGAAGTCCAAGTGGAGAAGATACAATAGACGCTTTAGAAATTGATTCAATAGAAAATTCCTTACGAAATTGAGCATGTTCGCATGAAACAGAATTCTTATGACTCAAAACAGGAAAATGTGAAAGTTCTTCTTTAGAAATTTTATATTTATCCATATATAATTTTGAAAATAATGCATAAAGTGAATTCATCGTAATGCCAAAATATTGAATATATTCTGAACTCTCACCAAAAGTATTAGCGCGAATTATTTGTGATGGAGAAAGATCAGTCATTTTTTCAACTCCAACAACTAATATTGAATTAACATTATTTGATTGTAGAAGATTATATGCAACATTAATTGCCATAGCGCCAGAACAAGAAGATGATTCAATTTTAAAAGTAGAGATATCATTTAGGCCTAATTTTTCAGAAATCAAGGCGCCAAGATTTTCTTGATTAGATGTAGAAGAAAGCATATTTCCGATAATAACAACATCAGGAGAGTTATTAGATTCAGATATTGCCTGTTTAGCTGATTTTACTGCTAAATCAATAAGAGAATCAGACCAATGTTCAGCTACTTTAGTGAGACCCGTACCAGAAACATATATAGACATTTCATACACCAATAGTATTAGCGGTCAAGAATTCCTCGAATTTTTGCATAAGTTCCATAATTTATTTCGACGTTATCGTTTAATTTTTCACGCAAGGGAGTTGAATTCTTTCGTTTTTCTACAATATTATCATCAACAATTAATGAAAAAGCGTCACTACCTGCACCTGAACCAAAAGATGCCAATAATATTTTATCGCCAGGCATTGCAACATCAAGTATTGCAACCAGACCTAAAGGTGAACTTGCAGAATAAGGATTACCAATTTCTGGATTCAATAATCCAGTATCAATTTGGTCACGAGTAAAACCAAGTCTTCGAGCAACTTCTACAGGAAATTTAGGATTTGGCTGATGAAATACAGCATATTTAAAATCTTCAGGTTGTGCATTTATTTCTTTCAATAATATATTTACAGAAGATTCAACATGATGAAAATATCCAGGATCTCCAGTAAATCTTGATAAATGTTTTGGAAATGATTCTCCTTGACGTCTCCAAAAATCACCAGTATCAGTAATATATGAAGTACTTGCTTCAATGGTAGCAATACTGTTTTCAGAACGTTTTGATAAAACAAAAGCAGCAGCAGCACTTCCAGCAGTATATTCTAAACTATCACCTGGACGTCCTTGAGCAGTATCAACACCAAGAGCAAGACCACTATCAATCATACTAGAGCCAATTAAACCAGTTATAACTTGCATAGCTTCAGTGCCAGCTTTACACGCAAATTCAAAATCGGCTGCTAATGTTCTATTAATCCCAAGAGCTTGAGCAACAATAGTACTAGTTGGTTTTACTGCATAAGGTTTTGATTCAGTACCAACAAAAACAGCTCCAATATTACAATCACCTGCCATTAATATAGCGTCACGAGCAGCTTCAACAGACATTGTTGTTGTATCTTCATCAATATTTGCAACACTTTTTGCTTTATTAGGTCCAGATCCACCACCTTTCCATAATTTTGCAACTTCAGATGTAGGAAGTCTTAATTTCGGAACATATCCACCATAACCGGAAATCGACACGCTTGTGGAACTTTTCATAGTTAGAAATGTTATAATTTGAACTTATAAAAACATACAGAAAAAAGAGTAAATATTCTACAAATGACGAAGTCAGACAGCTTTAATTCGTTTTGCAAGCTCTGGGCGAATTTTTCTAAGAATCCTATAGCCACAAATACATTTTATCTCAGGAAGTTGAGTTAATTCATCTGCAGTAACATTAGTTCCACATCGAATACACCTATATATCACGCCTCCAAATTCATTATCTAAATCAGATGTCATTATAATTCAATAATTAATATAATTAATAGCATATATTATTTTAGAGTTTAACGTCGTTCCTTAATATCAAAAATTAAAATGTGAAATATTGAAATAAGAAATCTAAAAATTTCAAATGAAGAAAGCTTTGTTTTACCAATACTTCTTTCTTGAAAAATAAATGGAATTTCCTGAATTTTTAAATTTTTCTTTCGAAAGAGATAAACAGATTCAATAAGATAAGAAAAACCGTTTGATTTAATATCATATTTAATAAGATAATCAATTGCTTTATTATTAAATGCACGATATCCAGTAGTATTGTCTTTTAATTTTGAACGCAATAATACTCGAACTAGCAAGTTAGCAAAATAACTAATAACTTTTCTATGTATAGGCCAAGAAACAACACCTCCGTGATCAACGTATCTAGAAGCAATAGCTACATCATTTCCTTGATGAATAGATTTAACTAAATTCAATGTAATCTCAGGTGGATGAGAAAGATCAGCGTCCATTTGTAGAATACAATCAAAATTATAAGTTTTACACCAACGATATCCTTCTTGGTATGCAGAACCCAAACCCAATTTTCCAGATCTTGTAATTAGAAAAATTGATTTTTCGAATAAATCTAGATTTCTCACTACAGAGGACGTTCCATCAGGACTATTATCATCCACTACAATGATTTTTAGATCATGAGGAGAATTCTTGAATATTTCAATCAGTTTGTTAGTTAAAATTACAATATTTTCTTTCTCATTATAAGTTGGAATAATAATAGAGACATTCATAATTCATCAAACTATATCAAGAGCATTATTAAATTTTTCCCCAATATACAGAACATCATCTTCAGATAATCCATGATGATTAGGAATGGATAAAACTCCAGAAGACGCATAATCAGTATTTGGTAGATCATAACTATCAGGTAGATTCTGATAATATGTCATTTTGTGTATTGGTGTGCGATAAAATATTGCAGTATTAATATTGTGTTTATCTAAATATTCCATAACTTTAGGTCGAATTGATTTATTATCAGGATTAAGAAAAACAGTATATAGGTATCTATTATGAAAATTAGGTTCATATTCTTCAGGCAAGGCACCTAATTGTTTTAAATTAATTGTATCAGAAAGAATACCAGAATTATTTCTTCTAATTTGAATAAAATTATCAAGTTTACTCAATTGAATAGAAGCTATAGCAGCTTCTATTTCAGGCATTCTTAAATTTAATCCAAATCTAGTAGTTTGACCAGATTCATTAAGACCATGATTACGAATTCGAAGTAAGTCGTTATACAAAATTTCATCATCAGTAGTAACCACACCACCTTCCCCAGAAGTAATAACTTTGGTAGGATAAAGACTAGTGCATCCTAGAGTACCCAAAGTTCCACATTTATTTCCTTTGTAAGAAGAACCAAGAGATTGCGCCCCATCTTCAATAATTGGAATTTGATCAGGGGAAGCAATTTCAGAAATAAGATCTATGTCTGCAGGAGAACCATATAAATGAACAGGAATTATTGCCTTAGTTTTTGTAGTAATATTTGATTTAATTTTAGAAGGATCAATAGTATATGGAAATAATTTTTCTTCATCATTAGAAAGAATATCCACAAATACAGGTTTTGCACCAGTTGCAACAACAGCACTTGCAGTAGCAGTAAAACTAAATGAGGGAACAATTACTTCATCACCAGATTTAATATTCAATGATAAAAGTGAAGCATATAATGCAGAAGTCCCTGAATTAATTGCAACAGCATATTTTACATTCAAATATTGAGCAATTTGTTTTTCAAAAATTTGAACGTATTTCCCTCCATTAATATTAGAGCTACTCAATAAACCACTATTAATTATATCTTTAACAGCTTCAATTTCGTTATTATCGAATATTGGTTGGTTTACAAAAAATTTTTTTTGCATTATGAATTACCTAATTATTAAATAATTTTTTAAAATCATTACCTGAAGGATTTTGGAATATATGTAAATCGAAATAAAAAGTAGCCGCAATAAGATGATCAAATATATCGGCTTGTATATTTTCATAATTTATCCACTCATTATCATTACTAAATACATAGATTTCTATAGGGAGACCAAATTCAGAAGGAGGAAGCTGACGTACTAAAAACGTCATATTATCACTAACATTTACATTATTTCTTAAATATGACTTTATATATTCACGAAAAGTTCCTATATTGGTCAATCGTCTAGAATTTAACAATATTTCTTCTTTTGCAGAATTTGATTTATCAATATCATTAATTTTTGTTTTAAGATAATCAGATATCAAATCAATTTTCTCATAATTTTTAATCATAGATTCGTCACAAAATCGTATTGAAGAAATATCAATATTTATTGAACGTTTTATTCTCCGTCCGCCACTTTGTTCCATTCCACGCCAGTTTTTAAACGATGAATCGATTAATTTATGAGTAGGAATTACAGTAATTGTTTTGTCCCAATTTTGAACTTTAATGGTATGTAAAGCAATTTCTATAACATCACCGTCGGCGCCAAATGTAGGAGCTTCTATCCAATCATGAAGTTGAACAAGATTATTAGATGAGATCTGTAGATTTGCCATAAATGACAATATAGTATCTCTAAATATCAATAGAAGTACAGCACTTATTGCACCTAAACTTCCCAACAAGACCCATGGAGAACGTCCAGATAATACAGAAATAGCCAATAATGCAGAAAAAATAAAAACAAAAATCTTTACAATCTGAATATAACTTTTTAATGGAATTCTTTTGTATTTTCGTGAATAAGCATCAGTAATAGAAGATAATACTGCATTAATAATCCAAGCAAAGATAAAAATACTAAAAATAGTAATCATAACATCCAATAAAGATATTGGAATTTTCAGATTATCAGAAACAACATATGAAAAATTATATATAATAATAATAGGAACCAAATATGAAATTTTTAAAAATAATTTATTTTTAAGAAATGCGTCGTCTAACTGTGTTTTAGATTTTTTTATTTGTGGTACAATAATTTTAATTAAAATAATACGAGTTACTTTAAATCCAATATAAGATACGAAAATAAGAAGTAAAACGGGAAAAATATTCAATAATATAGGATAATCAGCAACAAACGAACTAATTACATTCCCTGAAATTTGTAAGGCAATAGACATCATACTACACCCTATCTACTATCAACATAACTAATTAAATTTATAATATTTATCAAAGAAATGAGAACAAATCAGATTTATTAGAAAAATGACTACGAATTGGAGCGACAATTTCATTAATTTTTCCACCTACTGCTAATTTAAGATCTAAAGGATGAATATTTGAGTTTTTATATTCAGATTCTAATTCTTGATAATTAGAAAAAGTAACATCACCTCCATATTTACTTGGACGTTCAATAGTAAATGAATCAAACTCATGAAATATCAAATATTTTACATAATCCAAAATAGGATTATTTTCAACAACTCCCTCTTGGCACCAAGCAATTTTTAATTTGTTAAAAATTACGTCTTCTTCGTCATGTATAAAAATTGATTTTTTTGGATCAGATTTACTCATTTTATTATAAATTTTTTGATTTGTAACTTGATTTATATTTTCATTATTTAGAGTTTTATCATTAATAGAACCAAGACCAGGAATTAGATGATGATGTACAGCAACAGGAACTTTCCATTTCATTTTTGGAAATATTTCTCGAACAAGCATATGAATTTTTCTTTGATCAGTACCAGCATGAACAATATCAAGATCCAGTGTTTTAATATCCACTGCTTGCATCGAAGGATACAAATATTGAGTAAGATCTAATTGTTCTTTTTCATTTCGTCCCATGATAGTCAAACATCTAACTGCTCTAGACAATGTCATATGTTTGGAAAATTTAATAAGATTTTTCCAATAATCGTCATTATTATGATATAAATCTTGACTTTTGACTATTCGAACGCCAGGACAGAAAAATGTAAATGCTTCTTCATAATATTTAGCAACGTCATTAATCTTGTTCCAATCTCCATTAAATTTATTATTAATAAAACTGTGCCAATCTGCAAGATAAACTGAAGAATCTATACCAGCTTTAATGAAATCATTTATTTTAAAACCAGTCATCAATAAACTACCCAGATGTAGAAGTCCAGACAATTCTATGCCTATATAATGTTTAGGAGTATTATTTGACTGAAATAATGTTCTTAATTCTTCATCTTGAATTAATTCTTCGGTGGGTGATTTCTTAACCAAATTAATTTTTGTTTCGACGTCCATGGTATATTTACAACTTATTTGACTAAAATATATAAAAATATGACTTTTATGGCGAATATAAAAAATAACTTTAAGAAATATCCGCAACAGGATTCTTTCGAAGGACTTGTAGAACCATAAAGAATAGGATTATACTAAAAATTAAATTAATTATCAGAATACCAATTTCAAGAATTAAAAAACGAGTAGTAAGAACACTAAATGAAGAATATGACTGATATATAGTAAGTACCAAATTATACAACAATGTAGGAAGAAACAATTTATCAGAATATCTACTCAATGAAGAAAAATTTAATGAAATTACAGTAAGTAAACTAACCATTCCAGGAATAATCAATAAGAAAGGACCGTGTTGCAAGATAGCTGAAACAATCCAATATATTCCAAGAAGCGAAAGTATTATTACATAATATTTATTCATGATATCAAGATCCAGTTATTTCTATTATTTGTTTATATTTTCATATGGTATATAAGAGTACAGATGACTGAACAAATTCAAGATAATGATATGATTTTATTATCAGCGTCTTATGATGGTGAAAAAAAGAAAGTTTATTTAAAATTTTATGATGAAAAAAACGATAAAATAAAACTTTGGTATGATAATTCTGGACATAAACCATATTGTTTAATTAAAAAAGATAATGATGAAACTCTTCTCAACTCATTAAAAAAGAACGATAAAATTGATATTGAAGAAATATCAAAAATTGACTTATTAAACGATAAGGAAGAAATAATGTTGAAAATTATTGCAGATAATCCTTTAGTAATAGGTGGAATGCCAGGAAAAAGCATAAGAGATAGAATAACTGCATGGGAGGCAGATATAAAATATTATGAGACGTATATGTATGACAAGGCGCTTATTCCTGGAATATACTATCAAATTAAAGATGATAAAATAATTGCTGATAAATTCTCAATACCAAAAGAAACAAATGAAATGTTACAAAAGGGTATAGAAAATACAGATGACGATATAAAAAATAAAATTAATGAATGGGCGGAACTGCTCAGTCAACCTCTACCTAGTATAAAACGAGTTGCACTTGATATTGAAGTACATTCTGATAAAACAGATAGATTTCCAGATGCAGGTGAAGCAAGATATCCAATAATATCAGTCGGATTTGCAGCTAGTGATAATTTTAATCAAGTAATCATTCTTCGAAGAGAAGGAATAGAATCAGGAACTAATGAATTAGACAAGAACGTTAAAATCGTTTTTGTAGATGATGAGAAATCATTAATAGAAAATATATTCAAAGTGATTGAAAATTATCCGTGTATTATTACATACAATGGAGATGATTTTGATTTAAAATACATCTATAACAGAGCATTAAAGTCAGGAATAAAAAAAGAAGAAATACCAATACAACTAGGAAGAGTTGATGCAAATCTAAAACGAGGAATACATTTAGATTTATATAGAACATTTATGAACAGATCAATTCAGATATATGCATTTGGAAATAAATATTCAGAACATAGTTTGAATGCAGTAAGTTCTGCGATAATTGGAAAAACCAAAATTGATTTCAAGGGAGATATAGGAGAACAAACATATTATCATCTTGCTAAATACAATCATAATGATGCTGCAATTACATTAGAATTAACAAGTTTTGACGGAGATTTACTAATGAAATTATTATTAGTAATTTCTAGAATAACGAAGATGCCAATAAATGATCTATCCAGAATCGGAGTTTCAAACTGGATTAGGAGCATGATATATTTTGAACATAGAAAGATTAACGCACTAATACCAAGAAAAGATGAACTAGAAATTCAAGAAGAAGAATTAAAAGAAATATCTTCTGAAGCAGTTATCGAAGGAAAACAATATCAAGGCGGAATGGTTCTAGAACCAAAGATAGGAGTTTATTTTGGCGTATCTGCACTAGACTTTGCAAGCCTATATCCAAGCATAATAAAAGTAAACAATCTCTCATATGAAACTGTTCGATGCAGACACAAAGAACACCAAACAAATTTGATTAAAGGTAGCAAACACTGGGTATGTAATAAAAGAAGAGGCATAATATCATTATTAGTAGGATCATTAAGAGACATACGAGTAAATTATTATAAGCCACTACCAAAAATGGCAAAATTATCATCTGATGAAAAAAATCTATATTCAGTTGTATCTCAGGCGTTAAAAGTAATACTAAATGCAAGCTATGGCGTACTAGGAGCTCCAATATTTCCTTTATTTTTCTTACCAGTTGCGGATTCAACAGCAGCTATTGGAAGAAACATAATTACTGAAACAGTAGAAGCAGCAAAAAAGAGCGGCATAGAAGTATTATACGGAGATACTGATTCATTATTTATTAAATCAACAAATCAAGAAGAAATTGATAATTTAATACAATGGTCACAAAAAAACCAAGGTGTAGATTTAGAACTAGAAGCTAAATACAGATATGCAGTATTTTCTGAAAGAAAAAAAAACTATATTGTTGTAAAAAATGATGGTCAAGTAATAATTAAAGGATTAACTGGTAAAAAGAGCCACATACCATTATTCGTTAAAGAAGCATTTTATGAAGCAATAGACAAATTAGGCGAAGCAGAAACTGAAAAAGATTTTGAAAAAGTAAGAACTGAAATAAGAAACATCGCTAAAGAAAGCAATAAAAAACTAAAAGAAGATAAAGTTCCAATAGAAAAATTAGCATTTAGAATGATGATGAGTAAACCAACAAATATGTATAAAACAACAGTTCCACAACATATACGTGCGGCTAAATTATTAGAAGAATACAATAGAAAAAACGGTGAGATGGATTTTATGAAGGCTGGAGATATAATCTCATTTGTAAAAACAATAGGAAATGAAAGAGTAAAACCATTAAAATTAGCAAAAATACGAGATATTGATAAGAAAAAATATGAAGAAATTATGAAAAGTACATTCGATCAATTATTAGGTCCATTAGGATTTTCTTTTGATGATATACTAGGAGTAACAAGATTAGAAGATTTATTCTGGAATAATAAAGAATGATATTAAATAATTAAAAGATATAATCTAATTAATACAGAATATTATATATTCGAGAAATCAAATTGCTAAACATGGAAAAACACACTTTTCATAAAGGAAAAGTTGAACCTATGAAGATATGGCCAGGCATGACAACAAATGAATTAGTTAATGAAATGAGTAAATCAGGATCATTTATGTCAGGTATGCTTTCAAAAGCAGTAGATACTTACGAAGAAATGGTAAAAAGCAATTCATATATTTTTTTAACATTGTCAGGAGCACTAGTTCCTGCTGGAATGAATAAAGTAATAATTGAATTAATTGAAAGAGGATTAGTTAATTCTATTGTAACAACTGGTGCAAATCTAGTCCATGATATGATGTTGTCATATGGCGGTAGTTTTTACAAAGGAGAAGCCAACATGAGAGATGATAAACTACTTGAAAAAAAGATAGATAGAATTTATGATGTATTAGTATCTGAAGACGATTTTCAATCAAAGTTTGATGAACCATTATTAGAATTATATGACGATATTGCAAGAAATAATGAAGGAAATATATTATCAATATCAGAACTAATAAATAATATTGCGCAAAGAATTCCTGAAGAACCTGAATCAATATTAAAAGCATGTTATAAAAATAATATTAAATTATTCGTTCCAACAATACATGATTCAGTATTTGGATTACAAGCAGCGATTTACAATAGAAAGAACCCAGGAAAATTAAATGTAGACGTATTCAAAGATCTACAAGATATCTGGGATATAAGAACAAAAGAAAAAAAATCAGGAGCTATAATATTAGGAGGAGGAGTTCCAAAGAATTTTGTATTCCAATCATTCTATTTTGGAAATAATATGTTAGACAATGTAATACAAATAACATTAGATCGTCCTGAAACAGGAGGATTATCTGGAGCACCTCCAGAAGAAGCAGTATCGTGGGGAAAAATTAATCCAGAAGGAAATAAAATAACAGTAATATCAGAAGTAACATTGGCATTTCCTTTAATTGCATCGGCATTAATTGAAAGGTTAGAAAAGAAATGAGTAAAGCAGATTTATACTTAACAAACGAACCCCTGATTACAAATTTATCAAATAATAATAAAGAGCAAATAAATATTTTTGGAGTGCCATTTGACGCAACCTCAACATACAGAACTGGCTCTAGATTTGCTCCAAATGCAATTCGAGAATCTTTCCAGAACATTGAGATATATTCAAAGAGATTAGGAAAGGACTTGGAGGATATAAACATCAGAGATTTAGGCAATTTATCAAAAGTCGGTGATATAAATGAAATGAACAAGATGGTAAAAGAAGTGACAAGAGAGATAGTCTCAAATGGCAAGATTCCTGCAATCTTAGGCGGAGACCATTCATTAACCAACGGATCAGTTAGAGGCATAGATAATTGCACATTAGTAGTCTTTGACGCTCATCTTGATTTCAGAGATGAATTCGAAGGGTTAAAACTAAGTCATGCAACTTTTCTCAGAAGATTGTATGAAGACGGGTGCATGTCAAACCTTATTCATATAGGTTCAAGAGCAGCTACAAAAGACGAATGGGATTTTATGAACAAAGATGACATAACAATAATTGATATGGAAAAGATATATGAATTAAATACAGGATTAAAACAATTCAAAGATACATTAAGCAGTTCAAATGATGTGTACGTAAGTATAGACTTGGACGTAATGGATCCAGCATTTGCACCAGGAGTTGGAAATCCAGAGTCAAACGGCATGACTAGTAGAGAAATATTTGAATTCATTTATTGTCTGGATAATTTCAAGCTAACAGGATTTGACATTGTAGAGCTTATACCTGCATATGATAACGGGTCAACATCAGTTTTAGCGGCAAATTTACTTGCGGAACTTATTTGCATTGCAGACAAACGCTAATTATTTGAACTGAGGCCTGTCTGAGATAAATCTAGAGAGAGGAAGCTCATCAGTTATCATTCCATTTGAAAGTTTTTTACAATGTTCAATCAGTTCAGATAATGACATTGTAATTATTTCCCCAGAATATCGATCACGAACCTGAAATTTTTTACTTTCAACTTCATTTTTGCCTAAAACAAGGATAAATGGCAGCCATTCTTTCTCAGCTTCACGAACCTTTTTACCCACAGATAGATCACGATCATCAAAATCAACTCGGAAGCCAAAACTGGATAACTCTTCAAGACAATCTAATGAAACATCATGAAAATCTTGTGATAATGGAATTATCCTAATCTGTGTCGGACATAACCAGAATGGAAGGGAAGGAGTTTTACCTTCTCTTTGCACTTTAGCTGCTTTTTCCAATAAAGCATACAAACATCTTTCTATAGCTCCACTAGGGGAATTATGTAAAATAATTGGAATTTTCTTATCTCCATTCTCGTCGACATAGTCAATGCCATATCTTTCAGCATTTTCAACATCAATTTGATCAGTAGATAGAGCAGAAGCCTTACCCAAATTATCAATGAAATTAAATTCCCATTTGAATATGAAGTAAAAGAATTTTTCAGGCCAGATTTCAATGAATATAGGTCCATTCCAATCTTTAGCAATACGTTTAATGAAATCAATATTTTCGTCATAGAAATCTTGAGTAACTCGAATTGCCAATTCGTAATCATCTTGATTAAAACCAATTCCCTGAAGAACGTCTCTAGATAGATTAAATCTTTTTAATATTTCTGACTTGGATTCTTCAATGTTACGACATAATGCATGACAATCAGGCATGGTAAAAGCACGTAATCTCCTTAGTCCTACCAATTCACCAGATTTTTCACGACGAAAACTATAACGAGTCAATTCATATAATTTAACAGGTAATTGTTTATGAGATATAATAGAATCATGGAGCATTAGAAACTGTCCAAAACAAGCACTAAATCTCAAAAATAAGTTTTTATTATCGGAATTAACAATGTATTGCCTCGCAGGAAAACGATTAAGATAACTAGCAAGGCTAGGATGATTGGAATCATACATGATAGGAGTTTCTACTTCCAATGCACCATATTTCTTAACTTCGGATGTAACATATTTTTCCAACAAAGATTTAATGAATCGCCCTTTAGGATAAAAACGTAAATTACCAGAATCAGAACCAGGTTCATAATCAACCAAAGATAATTTTTTCATTAATTCGACATGAGGAGGATGAGATGTAACAACTCGGGATTTGCTTAATTCATATTTCTGTAATGCCTTAAGATTTTTAAAATTATTATAATTAAATTTCTCTACCGAGTCAATATTACCATCAGCAGACATTATCAAATATTTGGACTCTAAGCGTTCTTCAGATTTTAAAGCATCACTTTGATGGGATTCTGTACTATCTGAAGTAATTATTTTTAATTGTTCGGCCAGAGGATGTCCCTTTACACGAATAGTAAATGATTTATTCCAGCCAAATGGACTACTCTGAACATCATTACCTTCGTCAGATAAACTAGTCTTGAATTGATTCAATAATGATATAGCTTTAGATGCATTCGCAAGATCATCACTCAGATGAGAATATGGATAAACTACAACACGATTGCAATTTAAATTATCAAGTGAAGATTTAATATCAGAAAGAGAATTTTTAATTGTATTCTCGTTATCCTGGGATTCTAAACAGGTGAATAGAACTACAATATCGTCATATCGTTTTAGATTAGTATCAGAGTCCTCAGCTATATCAATCTCTTTTTTAATTGCCTGATATTCAATATAATCAGAATGTAATAGTAGAATTCTCATAGTTTATACCTAATATCTTGCTCGTTCAGATTTTCTTAATTCTTTTGTAGATTTTTTCCAAGATTTATAATGTTCTGTACAAAAATATACTTTATTTGAATCAGAAGATATAGAAAATTCACTTGAATCTACATTTTTACTACTCATAGAACGCATAGCAGAATTTGTGCAATTACTCACAGAACAATCCACACCCTTACTAATTTTACCCATTACGATCCTAATTGATTAATCGTATTTTGATATTTAAAGGATTGATGTAGAAAATGTAATAAATGACAATGCAAATTATCAGAATACTTGTTAGAAAAATTAAGACCAAAGATAGACCCAATTAGTAATAAAATTGGAGCAAAAATTGCCAAATTCAACATATCCCCAACAGCAATTAGCATAGTGGCTTTAGTTTTTGCATTAATTTCAGGATTATATTATTCGAAAACTATATTTGGCGATGTAGTACTAGGATTTGATAGTCATATAATTGCAGGAATATTTTTACTATTATCAGGAATATGCGATTTATTAGATGGAGCAGTAGCACGAGCTACAAAAACAGCTTCCCGTAAAGGTTCTTTCATAGATTCTACACTAGATAGAATTGCAGAAATATTTATTTTTTCAGGAATTATTTTAGGACAATATGCAGAACCAATTATTGTATTATTAGCACTGGCAGCATCAATAACAGTAAGCTACACCAGAGCAAAAGCAGAATCATTACAGGTTAAATTACAGGGAATAGGAATGGGTGAAAGATCAGAAAGATTACTAATACTAATAATATTAAGTTTTGCGTCATTAATAAGAGAAGCAATGATAATAATAATAATTATATCATTCATAACAATAATACAAAGATTTAAATCAGCGACAGATAGATTAAACTGAATTAATATTTAGTACGTCTATGCCGTTCATTTTTAGCTCTGACTTTTACTAAACCATAATGTACTGCACAAGAAATACAATAGTATTTTATTGTTTTTTGTGAAGCAATATATGTTCCTGCAGCCCTTAATTCACGAGCTAAAGTAGGTTCAACCAAAGTTACTCGTCCGGTTTTCTTTTTTGCCTTATCTTTAGGAACCAATGTTCCACAATTACTACAAGATATAGAGTCAGAATGACCTTTTCCTCCCTTCGCTCTACCACCACTTTTTCGTTTTTTCGGCATATTATTATAAATATGTAAATTTGCTTATGCATAAATCTTATGGAAGTATAATTTTTTTGTGAAATAATTGGTCAATATATGTATAACTGGACATATATCAATAGACAAAATTACCAATCAACAAAACAAAGAACTATCAATAGGAGGACCACCATGTTATGCAGGAATTGCTAGTAAAAATTCAAAAACAAATGTATCAATTTATACAAAAATCGGATATGACTTCCCAAAAAAATACACAAAATGGTTAAAAACAAATAATTTAACCACAATAAATAATATATCAAAGAAAAACACAACAAAATTTGAAATCATAGAATCAAATAATAATAAAGAATTAAAATTAATCAATAAATGTGAAAATATAGAATTATCTGAATTAGATAATAACAAGTATGATGGAATATTAATTAGTCCAATAGTAAATGAAATATCAAAATCAAATAACAATATAATTAATAACTTTGAACAAAAAACAATGTTAGATCCACAAGGATATCTAAGAAAATTCAACAGCAAAGGAACATGTAAATTAAGGAATTATAATTTAAATGAACTACCAAAAACAGATATTATCAAAGTGAGTAAAGAAGAATCAAAAAAAATTACTAAAATCGAAAATTTTTTAGAAAGTTTAAAAAAAATTTCTAAACATTATTCAATAGTAATAGGAACAAATAGAAATATTACAACTTATCTAATTTCTAAAAATAAAATTTACAATATTGAATATATCAAAAAAAGAAAATTATACGATACGATAGGATTAGGAGACATACTAGACGGGGTATTTTTTAGTAATTATCTCAAAGGAGAGGAAATATCATGGGCATTATCATTAGGAATTGCATGTGCTTCATCAAGAAATGGAACAGGTATAAAAAAAATTGAAATAACATCAAATTATGAAGAAGAAGCATATAAAATATATAACAATATAAAAAATATTCAATAATACAAATAAATTGTGAATTTCTGAAATGAATAATGTAAATAATAGACTTGTTAAATTAATAAAAACAAATACTAACAATTATACAAGTGTAATAATTGGATGTAAATCTTCTAATTCATCATGTAAATATTGTGAATATAATATAATCACCATAGGTACAAATCGTCAATCAAAAATAATAATTGATGATAAAATAGGATTTATTAATATTGATTATATTTCATATAAAGAATTAATAAATTCTAATAAGAATTATTCATATAAATTTTTAAATTGTAAAGTTATTGAAGACGATATATTAGGAATTTCTAAATATATTATCGACTTGCAAAAAAATAAAAATAAAATTATAAAAAATCATATTCATTCAACATTAATTAATTTAACATCAGAAATACAAAAAAGCTCCAAAGCAATAAATAAATCTTTATTTTTAGATGCAGATTATTGGATAATGTCTGCAAGCTACAAGTTAATCAATTTAATTATATTATTAAATGGAAAAGTAGTTTATCCATCACATTTATTAGAACAATTAAAAAATTCTCAAATTAATTATAACATAGATAATTGTTATTCATTATTAAATTTAGAAATGTCAACAAAATCAGCTACTAAAAGAAGACTAGAAGTAATTAACAAACTATATCTTTCATTTTCAGATTTATTAAAAATTGACTCAGAGCATTTAAATTTACAAATGGAATTATTAGAGAAAAAAATTGAATATTTAACAAATAACCAAATGATTGCAAATGCATATTGTTTAATTGGTAATGAAATTAATATTTTAGTAAATAAAATTTATAAAAATTATTGTTTATTTAATAATATATCCCCACACGATTATAAGATATTGAGTGAAATTATTGATATAAATGGAAAAAATAGAGTGTCAAAATCAATAATGAATATGATGCCATTAACAAATAATGAATCAACGATTTCAACGAAACTAATAATGTTAAAAAAATTAACAAATACAATAAGAAATCAAGTAAAATATTGAAAACTTATTAGCATTTTTAAATCAAAATAAAATAAAGTGTTAATATGAAAGCAGTAATTCTTGCAGGAGGGCTCGGTAAGAGAGTAAGGCCATATACTCTATTTTTACCAAAACCAATGCTTCCACTTGGTGATAAGCCAATAATAGGTCATGTTATTAATTGGATTAAAAAACAAAACATCAATGAAATAATTATTAGTTCTTCATATATGAACGAAACTATTGAAAATTATTATGGCAATGGGAAAAAATATAATGTAAAAATTAAATATGTAAAATCAAAAAAGCCCCTAGGAACAGCAGGACAATTAAAAAATGCAGAAAAATATTTAAAAGGTTCATTTTTATGTTTATACAGTGATTCAATATTTTATTTTAATATAAATAATGCAATAAAATTTCATAAAAAAAATAAATCCATAGTTACAATGATATTAACTGAATATGAAACACAATTAAAATATGGAATGATTGAAATAAATAAAGACAAATCGATTAGATCCTGGAAAGAAAAACCAAAAATTAATGGATTAATCAATACAGGTTGTTATATAATGAATAAAGATTTTTTCAAATATATACCAAAAAACAAAGTATATGATATGGACAAATCATTTAAGAAATGTCAAAAAGATAAAAATAAAATATTTGGGTATAAAGTGAATGGGAATATATTAGATTTAGGCGATAAAGAATCCTATGAAAAAAGTTTTAGAGAATTTAGTAAAGTGAAAAAAAATGCAAGATAATATATTATTAATTGAAGACAAATTGGTAGATAACTTTAATCCAATTACACTTACAAAAACTTCAATGGAATTACAATTTGGAAAGAATAGTCTATATAATGAAATAAATAATAAATTACAATCTAAAAATACAGATTTATTTGTAAGAAAACATCTAATTGAAAAATCAAAAAAAATATTCCCCAATGCATCAATAAATAAAATAAAATCAGACGGTGATATCTATATAGTTAATTCACTAATCAATCCAAATAATCAAAATATTTATAAATTATTCAAAAATAAAGGAAAATTTATAGCAAAATCAAACAATAAATTAGTGTGTGCAAAAATACCAACGTCAATTATTAATGATATGCAAGAATTAGAATCTTTTAAGATTATCAATAAAATTTTAAGAATAAAAAAATATCCAATTAAAAGTATTGATAAATCAGCACTAATTAAGTTTCCATGGGAATTATTAAAAGAATCATCTAAAGCGATTAACAATCAATTTAAATTATTAAATAAAATACCAAATCAAAAAATAAATAAATCAGCTACTAACAATAAAAAATTATGGATTTCAAAAAAAGCAAACCTTCTAGATAAAAATAAAATATTTTTTGATACAAATAAAGGACCAATAATTATCGATGATGGTGCATTAATTGAACCATTTTCTTTTATTATGGGTCCAACTTACATTGGTAAAAATACTAAAATCAATGGCGCACGAATATACTCCAAAACAAGTATTGGAAATAATTGTATAATTGGCGGTGAAATAGAAAGTTCAATAATACATGAATATACAAATAAAGCACATTTGGGATATATAGGTCATTCAATAATAGGATCTTGGGTTAATATCGGTGCATTAACAACTAATTCAAATTTAAAAAATACATATGGAAAAATTAAAATCAATATCGGTAGAAAAAAAATACTTACAAATGAAATTAAATATGGATGCATGATAGGCGATAATGTAAAAACTTCAATCGGATCATTAATTTTTACCGGAATTAATATTGGTCCATGTTCACAATTATATGGTTACACGTCAGAAAATATTCCAGCGTTTACAATATATAATAATTTAAAGAAAAAAGATCTAGTAGAATCAAAAATTAATAAAATTATCTTAACACAATCAAGAGTAATGAAACGTAGAAATATTTCTCAAACAAACCATGATAGAAAACTATTAAGAGATTTATTCAAAATGACAAATAAGGAAAGAAAATATATGAAAGTAAAAAAAGGAGTAATTAATATTTGAAATATAAAAATGAACTCGATGTAAGTAACATTAAAAGAATAGATAAATCGGGATTATTCAAACAATATGAAAATTGGCCAGAATATGCAAAAAAAGCAATCAATATTATGCCTAATTTACCAACAAATAATGATATCGACAAAATAATATTTATTGGAATGGGAGGCTCTGCAACATCAGGAGACATAATACAAAGTTGGTTAAGAGAAGACTTGCAAATACCATTTGAAGTTCTAAAAGATTATCAATTACCAGGATATGTTAATAAATCAACACTAGTAATAGGCGCATCGATTTCAGGAGAAACACGAGAAACAATATCAGCTTGTATTGAAGCAAAAATTAAAAAAAATGCAACAGTAGCAACAATTTCTGCTGGAGGAACACTAGAAGAAATTAGTAAAAAATACAACATACCACATACAAAAGTACAATTAGCATTAATGCCAAGAGCAAGTTTATTATACGCATTATTACCAGCAGTGAACTTACTTGCAAATTTAAAATTAATTAAATCTCCTAAAAATGAATTTAAAGACATGATGAATTTACTAGAAATAAAAAGTAAAAAAATAAATAAAGAAATCGAATATGAAAAAAATATTGCAAAACAAATTGCTAATGATATATTAGAATTAGACAACCCTCCAACAATATATTCAGGTCAAACCTTATACGCACCAGGATATAGATTTAAAGCATCATTAAATGAAAATTCAAAGATACGAGCACAACATATTTTACTACCTGAACTTTGTCATAATGAAATACAATCATGGGGGAAAAATCCCGATAATAAAATCACATCAATCTTTTTAAGAGATGATAATGAAAGTCCTGAACAAAAAGAAAGATTTGACTCATTAAGTCAATTATTAATTAAAATGGACATAACACCACTAGAAATATTCACTGAGGGAAAAACAAAGCTAGGAAGAATTATAAACATGATATATTTACTAGATTATGTTTCACTATATTTAGCAATATTAAAAAATATAGATCCAACCCCTACTCCAAATATTGACGAAATAAAAAAATTATTAAAAAAACGATTTTCCAACATATATTAAATTACGCCAACAAGACTAGCAAGTTCTTTTCTAGAAGCTTTCCCAAGAATTTCAGCGCTTTTCTCAGGAGAAATAGTATTTACATATAGGCCAAAACCATTTTCAAACCCATTTTTAGGAATTAATTTTGGATATATTTCAATATGCCAATGTAATTCTCCATCTGGCTCATTTAGTGAATTATGAAATACAAGACTATATGAAGGATTTTTTAAAATATTATCCATTCCACCCAAAGTAGAACGAAGAATTTGTGCAAGATCCTCTAATTCTTGAACATTTAATGAAGAAAATGATGATTGATGAGATTTAGGATATATCCAAAATTCAAAAGAATAAGTAGATGTCCACGGACAAAAAGCAAAAAAGTTGACTGTAGAAATAATTTGTCTAGGACCGCCAGTTTCAAGATTTATAATACGACACATTGGACAAATTCCCAAATCCAATAAAGTTTGTTTAGACGAATTAATTTCATCAACAAGTACAGGAGGAGGAATTGGAAAATTAGAAATTTCAATACCATTGTGGACAGAATTTCCACCAGCATATTGACCAGAATTAATAATAATTTGTAAATTTTTCATATCAGTAGAAATCATATCAGTATAAACAGATTGAGTTGTTTTTAATAATTTGAATAATTTAGAAATACTAAGTTTATTAATTTTTTTATGACTCTTATCAGCAATATAGATGGTTTTTTGAGTTTTTTGTTCAATATTTGAAACATTTTTAGCATCAATATGAGAAGTTTCAAGCTCGAAAAAAGAAAGAACTTCAGTTTTTATGATATTATCAGAAGTATCTAATTTACAAATAGAACAAGAATCATCTGAAGATTTATTATTTGTAGAAAAATATCGATCAACATCGTCGTCAGGACTCACTAAAACAAATTCTTCAAGAAAATAATCCTTACGTAATTCTTTCAATTATACTCATTAAACATCTACAGTTTATAGGTTTTTAATATAATCAATAAAGTTATAAGTCAAAATAATTCGAAACAATATAATGAAATTATTACTAGTAAGGCACGGGCAATCAACGTACAACTTAGCAAATAAATTTACGGGATGGAGAGACCCTCCATTATCAGAATTAGGAAAGAATCAAGCAGAAGAAACAGCAATAAAATTGCAACAATATCATATTGACGTGGTATATTCTAGTTCATTAATGAGAGCAAAACAAACAGCAGAAATAATTATTAAAAATCATCCAAATTCACCTAAAGAAATAATATCAAATCCACTATTAAATGAAAGAAATTATGGAAATTGGGCTGGAAAAAATAAAGATGAAGTCAAAAAAGACATTGGAGAAAAAGAATTTCAGGCCGTAAGAAGAGGTTGGGACGAACCACCTGAAGGAGGAGAATCATTAGAAGATACCGCAAATAGAGTAAAAGAATGGACCGAAATGATTGATAAACAACATACTAATGATGAGAATATTTTAGTAATCTCGCATGGAAATACAATTAGAGCAATATCAGTAATTTTTGGTATAAATACAAAGGAAAATATTCAAAATTTCGAATTAAAGACTGGAGAAATATTTATCATTTAATAATAATATCGCCACCCTCTTGTCTAAATAAATCTTCAATTTTTTCTGCATTTCGTATTATTTCCATAGATTTATTCTTTCGATGTAATAGAATCACAGGTTTAGTTTGACAATGAAATGGCATATTAAAAACAATAGAATAAGCACCAACATTTCTAAAAACAACTAGATCATTTATTTCAGTATGTGGAAAATCAGCGTCAACAGGAAGTTGAAAAACGTCCAATGAATCACACAATCGGCCGCCAATAGAAACGTCTCCATAACTAATTGAATTAGATTTAGAAATTATATCAATTGGATATTTATGTTTCATTAAAGCAGAATCCAAAAGTAAATGATAACCAGAATCTATAATTAAGAAATTCCCATCAGAAAATGTTTTTTTATTTACAATTTTAGAAATTAATATCGAAGATTCAGCAGAAAGAAACCTTCCACTTTCAACAATTAAAGTTGGCGTGTAATTAATTTTTTTAATAAATTGATTAAGTTTGTCGGTAATAAGAGCCCCAATATATTCAGGGGAAGGAACAGATTCAGTGTATTCAACAGGCATACCACCACCAATATCAAGAATATTTATTGAAAAATCAGAGATTTCATTTTTTAATTCGCCGATAAAAGTATTAAGTAAATCAATGGTATTAATAAAACAAGAAGGGTCAATAATTTGAGTTCCTAAATGGAAATGTATTCCATTAAAAATTAGATTGTTAGAGTCATAAATTTGATGAATGATAAATTTTGCATTATCATTAGTAGATCCGTCCATAGGTACGCCAAATTTACCATTTTTGAATGATGCACTGATGTCAGCATTAACATATATTTCAGGATTTATTCTAACTAATACATCAACTGTAACGTTGAGAGATTTTGCAGCTTCATTAAGATTTACATAGCCATTAAATGATCCAATAACAATTTTATTGATTCCATTCTTCAAAACCTCAACATATTCAGATTTTTCTTCAGTAACACTAGTATAAATTATATTATCAACATCACCTCCACATTTAAGAAAGAAATATATTTCTCCAATAGAAGTTAAATCAAAGACAAGACCTTCTTCAATAAAAATTTGAATTAATGATGGATTAAAATTTGATTTGAAAGAATAAGAAATTGCAGTTTTTCCAGTATAATTATTAAAAGATTTTCTCAAAACTTCTACATTATTTCTAAGAATATTTTCTTCGATTACATATACAGGAGTTCCAAATTTTGATGCAATACGTTTAATTTCAAAATCTGATAATTCAGATTGTATATTATTGAATTTTGAAATTTTTTGAATATTTGTATTAGACAATTTTTATATTATTTAGTTCCAATTACGATTTCAATAGTCGAGACATTGCGTTTTTCATCACCTTCGCCGAGAATCTCAGTATCGATTGCTATGCTTTTTGTTGAATATTTTCCTTTACTAAGTCTTTCAGTAATTATTTGAGCTACATCAACTGCACGAGAAATAACCATTCCTCTGCCTTTAACAACTATTTCACCAGAATGACCAAGTTGTATAAGACCAGACATTGCATAGCTCATTACAGGTTTTTTACCAACATAAATATGATTTTCAGGTCGTGGATTAACAGAAGGTGGACTACTTTCTGGCACAACAGTATTAACAGAAGGCGGACTACTTTCTGTCACAACAGTATCGGGAGTGGAGTTTTCAGAAGATATTTCTTCAGGATTAGATCCAATATGTTCATTATCGTTTGTATTAATATCAGACATTTTTGTAGATTGTTTATCAAAAAATTCTTATTTAAACATAGTGTTAGATATCAATTTAGTTCTCTGCGTTCTTATGTAATAATACAGGAATTTATATAGAATACTAGTATACGGATTTTGTGATAGAATATGCCTAAAGCATACATTTTAATCAATACAGAACCAGATGTTGAAGAAGAATTTATAGAAGAAGTCAATAAACTAGATGGAATAGTAGAAGTAGCTTCAGTATATGGCAGATATGATTTTGTTGTAATTGTTAAATCAGACACAATGGAAAAAGTTAAAGATATAATTACTTGGAAAATTAGAAGAATCAGAAGTGTAAAATCAACAATAACATTAATCGGAGTATAATAAATTACAATAATGCTTCAAGTGGAACATTTTGAGAAGTTCCATCAGGATATGAGCGTCGTATAGTCAACGGAAGAGCAGCAGCATCAAGTTCTTTAATTGCCAATTTTATAGGATCATTAACTGAAGAAGGGACTTTAATAAATGGAGGTGCGCCAAAAGATAGTTGTAAGGCTCGAGAACCTATAATTTTTGCCCGTTCAAATCTTGTAAGATGAGATGGACCAATTTCAACCTTAAATTCTTGTTTTGTCATGTTATAACCTAATAATTTACTAAAGTTTTATGCAACCGTTAATTCTCACTATTTTATATCTTATAACATAATAAATTTTTCTATATATTACAATATATTATAAATATTAAAAATCATATCAAAATATATCATTATGAATTCAATAACAAGAAATAACGTCAAGATCACTATAGGAACTTCTGAATTATATGGAGAAATATCAAAACACTTGGCACCAGTCATAGTTAATCAAATATTAATGAAAAAAAAATTAAGTGGTCCAATAGCAAAAGTTCAAGATATATTTGTTTACAGCCCATTAGGCATAATTGCAGGATTACAAAAACCAAAAACAGACTTTAAAACAGGAGATATTGCATTTTATGCGTCAAATGGCTCAATTTGTTTATTTAAAAAAGATACACGAATAAAAACTAAAATGACAATAATTGGAAAAATTACTAAAAATATTAACAAATTAAATAATATAAAATCTGGAGAAATTTTAATAATAGAAATATTGAGTGAAGAATGATTATGAATATAAAGGAAAAAATCAGATATATCGATCTTGCATCAACAATTATTTCACTAATTATGATAACAGGAATTATATACTTTGTAATAGATTCGGACTTCCAAATATTTATGAATGTTAGGTTAATAATTTTTGCAATAATATTCTCAATAATTGGATTTTTTTTGTCAAGAAAAAGATTAGAATTATTTGATGAAACTTTGTAAGATTATCTTGTAAATAAGGAATTAAAAAGAGAAAGTCCTGCAAGAATAGCTTCTTCGCTTCTTATAGTTTCAACACCTTGATCAGGAAATAAATTAATAAGAATTAAATTAGATTTATCAATTTTTTCACGAGATAATACAGACATCAATCCAGTTTTTGGTGAACCAAAGGCAATTATGATACTAGAATGAGATTTTTTATCAAGTTTATCTAATATTAATTTAGATGACAAATGAAAATTATCACCAAATTTAGATGTAATAATTTTTATATCGTAATCATTAGAAGTTAAAACATCCTTAAGAGAATTATTAAAAACAACATCATAACCCCAATAATCAACAGGTTTAATTCTTTGTAATTGAAAATACTTTCCTTGATGTGAGATAGAAATAATTTTGACAGTAATAATTTTATTAATTGGAATATTATCATTTATAATTCCATATCTATCTAAACCAATATCAATAATTGACATTTTTAGTTTTTTATCAAATTTAGTACAAAGTCCATCTCGAATATCAACAATTTCAGGATTATATTGTCGATTAACTGTATGAGATGGAATACGAAGAGGAGGGAGTGTTCCAGCTAACTTAAGTTCTTTTTTTATTGGAAAAAGATTTTTTCTCAAATACTGCGGAGTAACGAGATACCTAAGAAGAAGTAAAATAAATTCATTATCAGAACGGCCTTTATTTTTATAAACGTGAATTTTTGTAACTTTAAAAATTGAAATCGCACGAGCAATTAATCCAATTTTACTTGTTTTATCAGATAATGATTGACAGTCTTCAAGAATATTTGATGGAATAGCAATAGCTAATTCTCTCAAGATAAGTCATTATTCCTTAGATTTAGAGTCAGAATAGAAATTAATGATTTTTTGTGCTATAACGATAGATGCATCTTTTTGAGCTTCAATAATCTGTGCTCCAATATGAGGAGTTACAATTAGGTTTTTTAAATTAATCAATTCAGAATTAGTAGGAGGTTCAGTTTCAAAAACATCCAAAGCAGCCCCAGCAATTTTAGAATTAGAAAGAGCGTCAAATAAATCAGATTCAACAATTAATTGACCGCGAGCAGTGTTAATAATAAATGCAGTATCTTTCATCAATTCAAATTGTTCTTTTCCTATCATATGTATTGTTTCGTCAGTAGCTGGAAGATGTAAACTAATAAAATCAGAATTAGATAATAATTCATTAAGTTCAACTTGATTTATATTGTATTTGTCAAGATACTCTGGATCAACAGTTTCTTTTTCAAATCCAATAACTTTCATTTCAAGAGCAGATGCAAGAATACCTGTTCTTCTACCAATACGACCAAGGCCAATAATACCAAAGATCTTACCACGTAATTCACTACCAAGGAGAGAATTTTTCAGCCATTTACCATTCTTCAATGCATGATCAGCCAATGGAATAGAACGTGCAAGACTAACTGCAAGAGAAATAGTCAACTCTGCAACAGCATTAGTTGAAGCTTCAACGGAATTAAAAACAGGAATATTCTTAGCTTTTGCAACAGATGTATCGATATTATCAATACCAGTTCCGGGTCTACAGATTAATTGAAGATTTTTTCCGTTATTTATAACAGAGTCAGTAATTTTTGTTCGACTGCGAACAACTACAACATGAACATCTTTAATTTCTTCAAGAAGTTCATCATAGGTAATTGTGGGTTTTTCAACAACATTAAACCCAGATTCTAGCAATAAATTGACGCCTTCTGATTCTATTTGATCACAAATAAGAATTTTTTTATCTAAATTCAATTAAGTAAACGTTACTGTCTACTTACTGCATTTAAACATTATTTTTACCAATTATTATATATTAGATATTTTCTATTATATACCAAGAATGAGTGAAGATAAAGAATTAGAAATACTAAAACAAAAGAAGATAAAGGAATTAATGAAAAGAATTGAGGAGCAGAATAAGAAAATTGATCCTAAAGATATTCTATTATCAAGATTGGTTGATCGCGGTGATGAAGTGTTGAAAATTGCTGAAACTCATTATCCAAAAGAGGCAGAAATCATAGTTAATCAATTAATAGAATTAATCAAGAATGGTAAAATAAATAATTCAATTTCTGGTGGAGAGTTGTTATCAGTATTTCGAAATGCAGGATTAAGAATTACTGTTCCAACCTCAATATCAGTATCAAAAGATGGAAAGATGATTTCTCTTTCTGACAAATTAAAAGGTAAAAAGGAATAAAATTATTCTTCTACAACTGTTACTTTTGGAACTTTTGGATCTTTAGATTTATCAATAGATCTTATAATTGTATATTCAGAACTAAGAAGTTTATTCAATACATCACCTGAAATATCAAAATCAGATGCGAATTCATTCAAATATGGAGTTAATAATTTAAGATCAGAATCATCTAGTTTTTTATATTCTATATCTAGATTAACACTGTACTTGCTAGAAAATAATTTTTTAATGGAATTAAATGCATTATCAGAGAGTTCTGACTTCAAAAAATTAAGATTTATATCAGAAGCAGATGAAAGTTTCTTAAATAATTCATTGTCAATAATTCCTTTATAATTTAGATAAGACAGGTAGTTGATTATATCTTCTTTAGGTGGTTTTAAACCAATAGAATCTGCATTAACTTTTCCTCTGACATAAATCAATCCCCGTAGCATTCCAGTAGCAAGAAAATTGCCGACTAATTGTTCTGGTTCATCATAATCAAGAGAATCAATTCCGAGTACCAATGCAAGACCGCCGGCCATGTATTCACCAAAATAATCATCGGCACGATTTCCAACAATAACAACTGGACGGCTTTCTTCGTATTCGCGCATTAATATAAATGCACGATTTCCAACATTACCACGAATGAATATTTTTCCTCCTTGAAGAGCATATCCAATTACATCACGTGTATTACCATGAATTGTGATTTTTCCTTCATACATAGTATCAGCAACATTATCTTCAGCACTACCATAAACATTGATATTTGTACCTTTATTGAAATTAGCAAGACAATTTCCAGGTGTTCCATAAATATTTAATTCAGTATTTTTTGGGAGATTAACACCAAGATATCTTTGTCCACGTACATTCATTAAATTAACTTTTTTTGGTCCATTGTTTAAGACAGATTGAATATTAGTATTCAATTCATATGACGAAAGATCATTTGAATCAATAATATTTTGAGAAATATCATGTGAAGTCTCAATTTGTATTAAATCTGAACTAATTGAATCTATAGTATTAGAATCACGACCAGACTCAATAATACCTTTATTCATTGAAGCAAGAACAAATCGTCCAGGTTGTGGAGTCCATATATTTGCTTTTGGAGACAACATTCTAATTTGACACTCCTCACTAGCCATGTAAATATAATTATCGTCTTCGCCAATAACAACAGGTCGAAACTTTGAACGATCAATTACAGCAAGAAGATAGACATCATCTCCATCAGAATATCCAATAAAAATAGTAAATGGACCGTCTAATTCAGCGCCTCTATATTTATAGAGTAAATTACGAATGTATTTTGTTTTTTCACGACCTAATCGATAAAGAAAACGATCATATGGATTGGATAGAATTAAACCAATATCATGCATTGATAATTTTTCAATACGAGCTAAATAATCTGCAATAAATGCAACGACCTCACTATCAGTGCCTACGAGATTTGTAACTCCACGATAATTAAGAAAATTAATATTTGAACCAAAAGAACTAATATCACCATTATGAACAATTGCAGTATTTACATTTGAAAATGGATGGCACCAAATTGCAGAAGAACCAGGAGAATTAGTAGGTTGTCGAGTATGAGCAATCCATAAATCAGCAGCTACATCAGAACCTATAAGACCAGTTGAAGAAGCTACATCAGAAGGATATCCAATATCTTTGTAAACATTAACATAATTTCCAGATGAATAAATTCTAGCACGATAATTAGGAATAGAGAATTTATAATTAATTTCATTAACTACTTGAGATAATTTTTCTGAATCAGAAGTACTAACAATCAATGAAATATCAAGAGATAATTCAGATGCAGCAATTGTCTGGGATTTAACATTGCCTATAGAGAAACCTGAATCAATAAGAATATTTTTGATTTCTTCAAATGTGTTCTCATCTTCGACAAATATACTCAATAAGAAATCTTTATTTGAATTATCAAGATTAAATGAAGCAAAACCAGCCCCATACTTACTTCCACGAAATCTAACACATTCAATGCCATCAATTGCTATTTGATTTGGAATTTTAACAGAATGTTTTTTCTTTAATATGGCAAATACTCCACAATCATCTTTACTAACTATTTTATGATCAGTCAAGGAGCTCCACCAGGTTTAATGCCAAGTCTTTTTCGAATCTCTGGATCTAAATCAACGGATCGGAATAATTCTCTATTGCCTAATAGTGAATTTTGAATGGAACTAATTCCGGCAGCTCCTGCTAATAATTTAATTTCTTTTTGCAGAGCTAGAATAGTATATTCTAGTTTTTCTCTTGTTTTATCTTGATCAAAATTAGATTCATTACTATCATTACGAAACTTCTTTGGATCGTAATTTATAGATAATAAGGCAGATTTACTAATTCCAACTGCATCAGCACCCAATCCAATTAATTTGAATATATCAGCTGCTCCACGAACTCTACTTCCTTCAACCAATAAATTAATTTCATTTCTAGCGATTGTGGTTTTTATTCGTGTATTTCTCAAGATATTATCAACTTCGGATGTACAAATTGCAAGATCGATTTTATTTTGGTTATTCTCAAAGTCCCAATCAATAATTATACCTGTAATATTTTGTTCAATTACTGACGGAATTAGTTTGATAGTTTCTTCATTTGATGGGAATCTTACCATAATATGAACATTATTCTCAGATAGGTTTTTGATTTGATCAAGTTCAGTATAATTAATTGTTATACATTTGATTCCAGAATTATCTTTGTTTAAGAATTCAGAATGAGGAATTAAAAGAGATGAATTCATAGATTGATTTGATTCTTCAAGTAATTTTTTTGAATTATATAATAATCCCATAGAGGAAGCTACTTCATAAAATATTTTTTCAATCGAACCTTCTTCATGAAGTCGACCCAGATATATTGGATTAGACAATCGTACATCTCCATGTGCTAAATAAGTTGAAGTTTCAATCTCTTCTCTATAAGGATCAATACTAGGTCGAGTGACTTGTGCTCCATCACAGCGAAGCCAATCACATACTGAACGTGGTTGATCAACAAAGGGAGCAGAAATTGTACCCATACTAGTAATTACCGCTTCTCCTGGATTTCTACCTGCACTACCAGAAAGTTCACGAAGTTCGCCTTGAAGAATTGGTGTCCAGTATTCATCTTCAGATACGTGCTTTTGAACAGGTTTAGGACCAACCAATGATTTAGAGGAATGATCAAGTTCAACTCCTAAAATATCTGCAGTTTCTTCATACATGTCGTAACCACGAAGTAAATCTCGCCTCCCAACTAATTCAGATGCAGAATTCAAATTCAATTCTCGTAAAATCCATTTAAATTCTTCAATCCATCCAAAAATCATTTTAGATGTCCATTCAACTGATTTGTCAAGAGAAAGAACTTTTGTCGGGTCATCTACGAGTTTATTTGTAAGAAGTGCAGGACAAAAACCAATATGACATTTATGTACCATTAAACAACCTAAACCAACCAATGTAGCAGTTCCAGTACTGACACAATCAGCACCAAGGGCCAATAATTTAGCAGTATCTTCTGCATTACTAACTGCACCTGCTGCAATAACAGAAAATCCATTACGAAGATTTTGTTGAGTTAAAATACGATCAACCCAAGAAACAACTAGATCAATAGGAAGTCCTACATTATCTCGAACTACAGATGGAGCAGCACCAGTACCTGCACCTGAACCATCGATAATAATTCCATCAGCACCCATACTTGCAACGCCAGATGCAATATATGGAACATAATTAGTACAACCAATTTTTACAAAAACAGGTTTACCAGTAGCCTCTTTTAAAGCCCAAATTCTTTGACCCAGATCCTCGATAGAGTAAATGTCATGATGAGGTGCAGGGGATACTGCATCTTTGCCAATAGGAATTCGACGAGCACGAGAAATAGGACCTGTAACCTTTGAACCAGGTAAATGTCCACCAATACCAGGTTTTGCACCCTGACCAACTTTAATTACAATTCCTTGTCCAGTTTTTAATACATCAAGATCTACACCAAATCGTCCTGAAGCCCATTGAACAGTTATGTTTTTACAAGCAGCAACATCAGGATGTAATCCACCTTCACCAGTTCCATTAATAACACCAGTTGCATCAGAAGCACGTGCTAATGCAATATTTGGAATTCCACTTAGAGCTCCAAATGACATATCACCAAGATATAATGGAGCAGATATTCCAATTCTTCCAAAAGCAAGTTTAGTAGAAGTATCGATATTTTCAATAAGAGAAGAATTATCACGAATTTCTTTAAAATTTTCATTTGATTTTAATGGATCAATATCAGAAAAAGCTAGTCTATCAAGTACTCTGGAACTATCAGAATGATTTTCCCATAAATATGCAGCCTTTCCAGTAAGAGCTAATTCACGAAGATGTTCAATACGACGTGCATCCCAAAACTCTTTCTGCTTGGGTTTAGGCATTTTAACAAATGATTCTACCTCTTGAATGGGTTTAGACACAAAAGATATAATATAGATATATTAATATATCTTTTATGTACATAAGTGTCTAGTTTTGGTCAAAATTACTGATAAAATGTATAAATTAGACAAATTTGAAAAAATAATTATCAAAGAATTAATTAAAAATCCCAGAATTTCAGATAATAGAATTAGTCAAAATACAGAAATACCATCCAGAACAGTAAATAGAAAACGTAAAAAATTAGAAGATTTAGAACTATTAAACTACTATACAGAATTAAACACAGGAATAAATGGACTAAATAGTTTACCCTCAAGACATCTTTATTTAATAAAATTCAAACTAGGAATTACTCAGGAAAAAATTATTAAAGAAATTAAAGAAGAACCAAATGTAAAAACAATTTTTACAGAATTAATATATGAATCACATTTAGCAGAAATAGACGGACATACAGCAATAATAATGATAATTGAAGGAAAAACAGATGACGAGATTAATATAGGATTTAATTCAAAAATTGTACCTTCGTTAGAAAAAAATCATGGAAAAAACTGCATAATAAATATTTCAACAATCAGACTTGGAAAAAATATAAGACTATTTCATAATTATTTACCAATGGTAAACTTAAGTAAAGGATATATTAAAAAAAACTGGTCAAATACAGCCATATTTCCAAAATAATAATAAGGCAAACTAATAAACGATGAGATTATAAAACTATTTATTGTGGAAATAATATTAAAAACATCAAAAACAAAAAAGCTAAAAAACCCAATATTAATTTGTGGAATGCCAGGTAGTGGATATGTTGGAAAATTAGCGGCAGAACATTTAATTGACGAATATAATGGCAAAGCAATTTGTAAAATATATAGTAATTCATTTCCTCCACAAGTAATAATTAACAACAAAGGAATAGGAGAAATTGTAAATAATACAATATACCTTCTTGAAAATAAAAAATTAGATAATGATTTCTTAATATTAACAGGTGAATCACAACCAATAACAGAACAGGCAAATTACTTATTATCAGAAAAAATATTAGATTATACGTCAAAATTAGGAGTAAAAAAAATATTCACCCTAGCTGCTTATATAACTGGAAATTTTGTGCAAAAACCAAAAGTTTTTGGGACAGCAACAAGCAAAAAACAAGTCAAATTATTAAAACGAAATGGAATATCAATAATGAATCAAGGAATGATCACAGGGATGAATGGAATATTAATAGGAATAGCAAAAATAAAAGGAATGGAAGGATATTCCCTATTGGGAGAAACATCAGGATATATAATAGATCCAAATTCATCAAAAGAAGTATTAAAATCATTAAAAAAAATTACAAAATTAAATATGAATACAAAGGAATTATCAAAAAAAGCTCAAGAAACATTAGATTTAATCAACCAAATCGAAAATATGAAATCAGACAACGATGAAGGAATAAAACATTCTGCTAAAAATCAGAATACTCAATATATTAGTTAATTAAATATTCAAATTTTCAGGTATAAACTCAGGGTTAATTATAACAATGGTTTTTAACGAATTTTTTTGTCCATATATAATTTTTATTTTGGACGAGCTTGTTTTAAATAATTCAGAAAGAATTTTTATAACTTCTGAATTAGCTTGATTTTTTATAGGGCGAGAACATACACCCAGAGAAATGTGATCGTCAATAAAATCAATATATTGTTTTTGTTGCCCAGTTTGTACTTTAATATTAATAATTAATTTATTCACAGTCATATCAGTCAATAAATAAATGTAACAAACACATATATTCGATTCATATAATCTTTATTCTAAACAGGTAAAATAACATGAATAATATTTTAAACGTTGTACAAAAAATTTCAAACACAACTTGGGAGATCCCAACAAATTATAAACAAGGAATGAATGTTCCTGTGAGAATTTACGCATCAGAACGATTATTAAAATTAATGGATATTCATGTAATAGACCAAATAACTAATGTTGCAACATTACCTGGAATAATAAATTATGCATACACAATGCCTGATGCACACAGCGGATATGGTTTTCCAATTGGCGGAGTTGCAGCAATGGATTTAAATAAAGGAGTAATATCTCCAGGAGGAATTGGATTTGACATAAATTGTGGAATGAGATTAGTATTAACTAATCTGACGTACAAGGATGTAAAGCCAAAATTAAAAGAATTAGTTGATCAATTATATAACAAAGTTCCAGCAGGAGTCGGAGGTTCAGGATTTGTAAAAATTAATCCATCAGAATTTCGCGAAATTGTAGAAATGGGATCTACATGGTGTATTGATAAAGGATATGGGTGGAAAGAAGATTTAGAAAATACGGAAGAATACGGAATAATGAAAAATGCAAATTCAGAAAAAATTAGCGAAATGTCAATAAAAAGAGGAATAAAACAAATTGGAACATTAGGTTCTGGAAATCATTATTTAGAAATTCAAGTAGTAAAACCTGAATATATATTTGATAAAAAAATTGCAAAAACCATAGGAATATTCCCTAATCAAGTAGTAATTATGTTTCATTGTGGAAGTAGAGGATTTGGTCATCAAGTTGCATCAGATTATTTAAAAAAATTTCTAGGAGTGATGGAAAGTAAATATAAAATCAAAATTTTAGATAGAGAATTAGCTTGTGCACCATTTCAATCTGATGAAGGACAAGATTATTTTTCAGCTATGCAATGTGCAATAAATATGTCATTTGTAAATAGACAAGTAATACTGCACAGAATTAGAGAAGTTTTTTCTAACGTATTTAAAAAAGAAGCAGAAAAATTAGGTCTTTCTATGGTATATGATGTAGCGCACAACACAGCAAAAATTGAAGAGCACAAGGTAAATGGTAAAAATAAAAAAATGATAGTTCATAGAAAAGGAGCTACTCGTGCATTTGGCCCAGGAAGGGAAGAGATTCCAATGAAATATAGAGAAATAGGACAACCTGTAATTATTGGTGGAAGTATGGAAACAGGTTCATATTTGTTAACGGGAACAAAAGAAGCTCATACTGAAACATTTGCAAGTACAGCTCATGGCAGCGGTAGAACCATGAGTAGAACAAAAGCAAAAAGAACATTCAGAGGAGAAACTCTATTCAAAGACATGTTAAAAAGAGGAATATATGTAAAATCAGTCTCATATGCAGGATTAGCTGAAGAAGCAGGAAAAGCATACAAAGATATTGATGAAGTAATAGATGCAACTGTTAAGTCAAAAATATCAAAAAGGATTGTAAGATTCATTCCAATAGGTAATGTTAAAGGCTAAAAAACTGAAAATAACAAATATTGCCATATCTGTACAGAGAAGACATATCGATAGCTGATGCAGCAATAGAAGTAAATTCAAAAACACTAGAAGGTGTTTTTATCGATGCTGGAAAAGCATTGACAAACACAATGATTGAAAATTTAGATGATATAGACCAGATAAAGAAAATAGAGATCGATGTATCTTCAGATCAAATGGATTTATTATTATATGAATTTTTAGAACAATTAGTAATTCTAAAAGATTCTGATAGACTAATATTCAATAAATTTGACATTAAAATTAATAAATCAAAAGAATTACATAAATTAAAAGCAACACTGTATGGAGAAGAAATAAATCATGATAAACATGAATTATGCGCAGATGTGAAGGCAGTAACATTACATAAATTTAAATTATTTAAAGAAGGAAATGAATGGAAAGCTACGTTAATTTTAGATATTTAATTATTTTTTAATGCCTTTTTAACAACTTTGTCAATACCAGAACTAAAATGTATTGCTTTTTTAGTTTGATTAATGATCTCATCAGGAAGGTTTAATTTTTTAGCAACTGAACGTAATATAACTTTTCGAATATTATTTTCAATATCAATTTTATAATCTATTGGACAATTTAGAGCAAAATTAACTATTGGAACAGATGAATATGGAACAAATAGATCAACAAAGGGGGATGTAATTTTTTCATCTCGTTCAAAGTTTTTCGTATATGCAAGATGGACATCTGAATTCATCATATTTGTTACATATTCAGGACTTTCTTCAGTTATGGATCTAATATATCTCGCATATCCACCAAATAATTCGTCTGCAAGTTGTCCAACAAAAAGTGTAGAAACATTATTTTTTCGAGCAGTTTTTGCAACGTAATAGAAACCAAGTGCAATACTTACGTCCATAGGTCTTGTAATTTCAGCGAGAGAAACGATATTTGGAATATCATCAGGAATACTATCTTTCTTAGGCTCAATTTCTACAAGATCAATTCCAAGTAAGTTAGCAAGTTTTGTTGCATTAGCAAAATCATGAGAATCTTTCATACGCACATTAAATGCCTTAATATCAGTAAATTCATTTGCAATGGAAATCAATATTGAACTGTCGATTCCACCAGAGAATGATACACCAATCTTCTTTCGATCACCAATACGAGATGATATAGATTTTTTTAGTAAAGTCAACAGAGTGTCAGCATTATAATTATACAAGGCATCTAAATTTGATAAATTACGAGAATTAATTCTAATATTCTTCTCCAGAATTATTGCAGTGCCAGGAATGAAATCATCAACAACATAATCAGAAAGCAATAAGATTGTTTTTTGAGTAGAAATTGAAATGGAATCATCTTTAGTACCGATATAAAGAGGTTTAGTACCAAGCGGATCACGACAACATATTGTTCCAAGCTTTCCTCTTATAACCATACAATAAGAACCATCAAATGTAAATAATTTTTCTAAAAGTGATTTTAAATTTGAAACAGTAGTAGAATTAATAATTTGTTCAATAATATGTTTATAATCTCCATAGATTTCACCATGAATTAAAACATCTCTATCGTTTACAGCAGTATCTCCTAAACAGCCAATAATATCATAAGACAAACTAGATAATTTGGAATTTATCGTGTAATTTGATTCTCCGTTATAACACAAATATCCAGACCATGCTCGATGATCCATAAAATCAAGACTTGAATTAGACAAGAAATTACCACGAGTGCATAAAATCCCTCTAACGTATGTTGGATTCATTACTTTCAAAGTCTTTTAGTTGTTCTTTAATTTTATTAGCTAGAGATGAATTAATTTGCGGGACTTTTGAAATATCAGACACAGACGCAGAATTTAACGAACTAAGTGTTGTAAAACCAGAATTAAATAACCGTCTCGCGTAAACACGTCCTATTCCTCGAAGACTAGTAAGTGGAATTAGTTCAGATTTAATTCCTGTTTGAATACGATTTTGTAGAATTAAAAGAGGATCAAGCAAGTGTCTAATTTGAAAGAGAATAGTCATCCTATAGAATGCATTTAGAAGCCACTTTGTATTTTCAGTAGCAAAATACAAATCTCCAGGATCAATATCAACTAGATTAAGAATGTCGTTCTCTTTTTTTTCATTAATCCAAGCATTTAAGGCCGAAAGAATACGAAAAGTAGATTTAAAATCATGTTCTGAATAATCCAAATCAAAAAATTCAGATTTATGTTTGTCTATAAATGATAAATATAAAGATTCATCTGATTTTCTGAAGGAAAATAATCGGCCAAAATCAGGACTAGAAATAATAACTTGTAATATACCAAGAGTATAACTCATTCCTTTCTTAGAGGACATAATATAATCACGAAAGTTTCGAGCAGTCAATGGATTAATATATAGTAATGAAGTTTGTTTACCAAAACGAGTTGAAATGAATTTATTATTGCGTTTTTCAATAAAATTTTCGTTTAATAGAAAGTCAAGAGACTCTTCTACTTTAAATTCTAATTCATCATTTCCATTTTGTAATGTAAACAAAGTATTATTAAATAATTTTAATAATTTAGGTTTGGATATACCAAATTGACTAGATGAGATAGTAGCAAGAATATGTGTTCGTAATGAATCTTGATTGCTTAAAGCAGATTCAATATCCTCAACATCTCCATTAATATAATGATCAAATAATGAATCTTGTTCTGATTCATTATTAGCAATTAAGATAGTTTCACCGCGATCGTCGTATTGAGGTCGACCAGCACGTCCACACATTTGTTTATAATCAAGAACAGAAATTGGAGACATCCCTCCATATTTCATGTCGTATCTAAGATAACTACTCAATACAACACGTCGAGCAGGAAGATTAACCCCAGCAGCAAGAGTAGGTGTTGAGCAAATAATTTTTATTTTTCTTTCTTTAAAGCCTGTTTCAATAATCTGTCGTTGTTGATTACTAACACCTGCGTGATGAAATGCAACACCATGTTTTATCAATTTTACAAGTAATTTATTCATATCATTATCACTATCAGATTTTTCTAACTTTTTTGATAAATCATTCAATTCAGCAGATTGTTCAATATTTAATAAGACAGGCATCATTTTTTCAATTTTCTTAGCAAGACTAGCAGCACGTTTTCGTGTTTCGGTAAAAATTATACTTTGAGCATTTTGCTTAACCATATCAAGAGCTATATCAATAGCAGTGCCTTCTCCCGAATTATCAATATTAACAGGGGAAGTACCATCTTTAAAATCCAATTGACCAGAACACCATACCCCTTCATAAAGATCTACAGGTCTCCAATTTGAAATAACTGATTTAGCATTAAGCCAATCAGAGATTTCGTCAACATTATTTATCGTAGCACTTAGCCCAATTAATTGAGGTTTGTGTTCAGAAATCATCATATTTGCTATAATCATTTCCAATGTAGGTCCACGATAAGAATCGCCAAGAAGATGTATTTCGTCAATAACTATTAATGAAATTTTAGAAAGCCATTTTATTCCATGTCTTCTCAAAGAATCAAATTTTTCATTTGTTAAAATTATTATATCAGAATCTTTGAGATGATCACTATTTGATTCATAATCACCGGTAGATATACTAACTTTGATACTAGAACCGTCAGATTTAGTGATTTTTTCTAATTTTTTAAAATCAAAATATTTTTCGCTTGCTAATGCTCGCAAAGGAGACAAATAAACAATTTTACCTCCGTGTTCAATATGTTTTAATGTGGCAATTATTGCAACAAGTGTTTTTCCACTTGCAGTTGGAGTTGAAACAAGTAAATTTTGATTTTTAAGCAATCCACTAGAAACACAATCAGCCTGTGGAGGATATAATGTTATAAAATTCAAAGAATTTAAGAATTCAATATATCGTCCTTGTAGATCGAGTTCAGATATTTTCAAGTAATTTATTTAACGAACCTTTCTATAAAAATTATCTTTAACATTGTATATTTGTCCACTATCGCTCATATTTCTAAAATACTTTCTAGCTTCTGAAGCATTGAATTTACCTGAATCAATTAATTTTTGAATAAACTCATCTCTATCAACAAGATTATCTTTTGATGACTTTTCAAGTTCGTCAAAAATCTCACTACTAGTTTCGAGTTTACCACGTTCACTCAAGGGTTTTCCATAAAGTATTCCGGGATCAACTTGACCAGTCGACGGATCTGTTCCAACAGATCTATACATTTCAGTAACTAGGCTTATCGCAACAAGTGCGTCATCTCCAGTTATTTCATCTTGAAATTTGGCCCGAGCATGTGCAGATGAAAGTCTTATAAGACCCTCCAATGCTCTCGGAGTAACAGTTATTCCTTGATTACCTTCTTCATCTACCGCAGGTCGTTGTCTAGTAGCTACGTAGAAATCCAAGATTTTTTTCTTTGCATCGTCGGTTAATTTAGGTTCAAAATTCTTCGCATAACCTATATATTTCTTCAATAAACCAAATTCCAAAGGCGCATTAATGTTAATTTTGCCTGTTTCATGAATATCAAGAATATGTGTGCCGAGTTTTTCGTCTTGAACAGTGTTGGGGGAATCCCTAATAGCAAAAATTAGATCAAATCGAGTAAGTAAAGGAGTGTCAATATTTATTTGATTATTAAATGTTTTATATGGATCGTATTGTCCATCAAGAGGATTTGCGGCAGCTAAAACTGCAGTCCTAGCATTCAGAGTTGCATTAATTCCACCTTTAGCAACGCTAACTGTTTGTTGTTCCATTGCTTCATGTAATGCAGTACGATCTTCTTGTCTCATTTTATCAAATTCATCAATACATGCAATTCCTTTATCTGCTAAAACAACAGTACCAGCTTCCAACATCATCATACCTGATTTTTCTCTAACAACTGCAGCAGTCAATCCAGCAGCAGTTGAACCCTTACCTGAAGCATATAAACCACGAGGAGCCAACCGTGATGCATATTTTAATAATTCACTTTTTGCAGTTCCAGGATCTCCTACAAATAAAATATTAATATCTCCACGAATAGATGAACCATCTTCCAGAATTCTATTAGGAGAACCGATTAACATAAGTAAAATGGCTTCTTTTTGTCTATTCATTCCCTGAATATTTGGTGACATTGATTCGATTAATTGATCATATGCATCAGGTTTTTTAGAAAAATCAAGAATAAAATCTTCTTCTTCTTTTGTCAGAGTGACATCTTCAGGACCTTTAGCTTCAACGTCAATATAATTACCGTCAATTTTTGAATTAAATATTGCAGATGTGTCAGAACCACGAGAATCCGATTGATCTAATCGAACAATACCGGTAAGAGTTATTCTATCCCCAGGTCTTGCAACATTAACAATTCCACCAATTAAATGTACGTCAGAAGACTGTGGTAATTGACCAGGAGGTAATTCTTCAGGTAGTTCTTGAATACGAATAATTTGATAATCTTGAAAAGTAGATTCCCGTTCATTAAAAACAAAACTCTTTGTTTCTGTACAATCAGGTTGGATACATTTTGAGGGTTTAGTCAAGATAGGCGTATCTTGGATCTCCGTATTTATACTACCGCATTTGGCACACACAAAACCAGCTTTTTTTGCTAATGGTTTAAGCTCCGAGGTCCTAACAACCATACCTTCAACAGATATTAAACGATGAAGTTCTTTACTAGATACATCACGTAAAGGAATAGAATCAGGAAGAGATGTGATTCTAACTTGGATTTGATCCTTAATTGATTCTGCATGAACAGAACTTTCATAATATAATGTTTCCAATGCAGCATCATTTAATTGAATAAACATTTCATCTGGTTTTTCAATCAATAATCTAGCTAAATCGATATCAAATTGAAGAAGATCATTATAATCAATAATAAGTGAACTAGAATTAGAATTAACCATAGAAGAGATATATGCACGATATTTATATTTACGAGATTTATCTTTGTAAGTTTTAATAAATTTTGAAAATGTATCTTTCCAATTTGCCCGAGTGCCAACAGCTTGTTCAGACATTTTCTTCACCTACCATAGAATTACGCCATTCTTGAATTTGTTTTTGGACATTATCAAATAAGAGAAATTCTTCACTAGTAAGATGTTTGTGAAGATCGTCTGGAGGATATGATAACGATGCAAGGGCAATTATTTTGCTAATTCGAATATTAATAAGATCAAGCAAAGAAGTAGATAATTTTTCATAATTTTGAATCAGCTCGTGATCATTAGACAATTTATTCTTCCAATTTTTTAATAAAAAATTAATTTTTTTGTATAAATCAGGTCTGAGTTCAGAAAGTTGATTGCCTAATAATTTTTCTTGGTTAAGTGCTTTGAACACCTCAATTTCAATTCCATCGTCGACAAATTCAATTAAATCCATATCAGAAAGAATAGACGCAACCCACTTAGGAACCTCAAATTTACTACCTTCTTCTTGATCGTTAATTTTATAACCTCCAATTTCAGTTTGGTTGATATCTTTTTTTGCTATAATTTTAATTAATGATAGTTCAGATTCAACAGTGATGTCTTTCATCATACTGCTAATGGAATTCTCATCTCCAAGAGCCATATATGAATTATCAATAAAGTATCCTTTAAGGGTAAAGGGGCAACTCAATTAAACAATATGATAAAAAAAATTGTCAAAATTAAACAAATTTAGTTAATTAAAAGTAAAATACAAAAGTAAACAAGATTCATATATAATAATGGTAAATTCATCAAAAATACGTAAAGTTGACGAGTTAATGTGGGTTGAAAAATATAGGCCTTCGGAAATTAAAGAAATTATTAATCAAAAATCAATTATAAATCGAATTAATGCTATATTAAAAGACCCAAAAATTATGCCGCATTTAATGTTCACTGGACCTCCAGGTACAGGAAAAACAACATTAGCAATAATAATTGCAAAAAATATCCTAGGAAAAGATTGGCAAGATTACTCAATATTATTAAATGCCTCAGATGAAAGAGGAATCAACACAATTAGAAATAGAGTAAAAACTTTTGCTCGATATGCAGACGATAGAAAAAAAGTACCATTTAAAATGATAATTCTTGATGAAGCAGATGAAATGACAAATGATGCTCAAACAGCATTAAGAAGAATATTAGAAGAAACATCAAAATCATGCAGATTTATTTTAATTGGAAATTATATTTCAAATATAATTGAACCAATACAAAGCAGATGTGCATCATTTAATTTTATTAAATTTGAACAAAATGATTTAGTAAAACACTTAGAAATAATTTGTACAAAAGAAAAAATTAGCTTTGAAAACAACGCATTAATAAAAATTTATGAGTCTACAGGTGGAGATTTAAGATTAGCAATAAATTTATTGCAGTCCAGTGCAGCTCTGGGAAAAATAAATATCAAAAATATTGATGTTGTAACAGGATTCTCATACAAAAATAAAACAGAAGAAATAATAGAATTAGCAATAAATAATAAATTCAAAGAAGCAAGAGAAAAATTGGTATTATTAACAAAAGTATATGGAGTCTCTGAAAAGGATTTTCTAAAATATGCAAACGAAGTGGTTAATAAGAAAAAATATAATGAAATTGGACAAATAATTAAGATACTAGCAGAATATGATTATAGAATAATCATTGGGGCCAATCCAGATATTCAACTAACAGCTTTACTAGCTGAGATTTCAAATATAAGAAATAAATGATGATAATTGGTAACTGAAAATAGATATTGTAGCAAATGCCTATCAAAAACAACTCATAATATTATTAAACAAAAAGATGTAATGATGAGAAAAGGCAAATCATTGTACAAATGTAACAAATGTAGTAAAAGTTCGTGGAAAAGACATTTAAGACCCATGGCAGAGGGTAGCTATTAGATATGTTAACGGGTCTGGTGGGATTTGAACCCACGACTTAATCACCTATATATCGAAATATATATCTGGTTAAGAGCCAGCCGCTATAGGCATAAATTCTGCCTGGCTGAGCCACAGACCCAATGTTACGCAAACATAATGCAATTTACTTTTTATTGAACATTTTCCTTCGATATAATTAGAAAGAAAATGTTAATCTTTGTAGGTCTAGGATTAGATGTAAATACAATAACAACTGAAGCGTATGAAATGCTAAAAACAGCAGAAAATATTTATTTTGAAAGATATACAAGTCCTCCAATTCCATATAATGAATATAAATTTGATTTTAAATATACAGAAGTTGGAAGAGATTTTATAGAAAATGGGGAAAAAATACTCAATGAAGCAAAAAATGAAACAGTAGCACTATTATCATATGGAAATTCAATGTTTGCAACAACACATATGGATCTAAAAATGCGAGCAGAAAAACTTGGTATTAAAACAATAATTCTGCACAACAGTTCAATTCTAACAGCATTGCCTGGGGAAACAGGATTACATTCATACAAATTTGGAAGAGTAACTACATTAATGACAAAAACTAAAATCGCACCTCTATCAGTATATGATATAATATTAAAAAATTTACTGGCAGAACTACATACATTGATATTACTAGAATACAATATAGATGAAGGAATTTACATAAAACCAAATGAGTCATTAAATCAGCTTTTATCATTAGAATTAGAACAAAAAAAACAAGTATTTACAAAATCAAGTTTTATTATTATCGCATCAAGAATAGGTATGAAAAAACAAGAAATACAAGCAGGATTAGTAAAGGATTTAATTAAAAATGAATATGATAAACCCCCATATTGCATAATCATACCGAGTAAATTACATTTTACGGAAATTGAATCATTAGAATTAATTTTTAATATAAATAAAAACAATATTTCAGATAATTCACATAATGTTAAATCAACATCATTAGATATGTTAAATAGATACATACCAAAAACAAAAAGCACATTAAATAAAATAAAACAAATAACAAAAAATGAACAAAAATATGATGAGTTATTTAAGAATATCAACGCCTATATCGAAGATGCAGAAAGATTTAAGAACGAAGAACGATTCGAATTGTCAATATTAAGTATTGGATATGCTGAGGGATTAATAGATGCATTGGTATTTTTAGGAAAAATAGAAATAAAGTGGTAAACTATGAAAATTAATAAAATAGAAAGAAAATTACTAATCATTATTTACAAGAATAATTTATTAGAAAAAAATTCATTAACGAATATACAAAAACAAACTGATTTAGATAAAATAAATATAATAAATAATCTTCATAATCTAAAAACATTAAAATTAATTAAAGAATCAAATAATAAATATTTTTTAACTAAAAAAGGAAGAAAAAAAATTAAAATTGTATTCACAGGAGGTGTGTATGACATTATACATCCAGGTCACATATACACATTAAAAAAATCAAAACAACAAGGAGATTTTTTAATTGTCTCTATTGCAAGAGATGAACGTGTGAAAAAAAATAAAGGTAGAACAGCAATAAATAGTGAAAGAAAACGTAAAACTCTAGTATCGTCAATAAAATATGTGGATCATGCAGTATTAGGAAGTAAAGGAGAAATATTTAAAATTGTAAAAAAAATAAAACCGGATATAATAACCATAGGGTATGATCAGACTCACAAACTTAAGAAATTAAGAGAATTAGTAAAAAAATATGAATTAAAAATAAGAATTATGAAATTGGATTCTCCGATACCTCATGTAAAAAGTTCCTATTTAATAAAAAATAATGTGCATAAAAATAAGAACTAGACTAAAACATGTACGTCAACAATATCACCGTCGACAAGACGTAATTTTTTTCTTAAATAAAAAGAAGATATCAACTCAAGAACAGAATCATCATGATGTGTACGTTCTATTAAAATAACAGAACCTTTAATATTTGAATTAATCAATGCAGGAAAACATAAAACATTACCATAAGATCTTTTTTTATCTGTAAAACCATTAATCGTAACACCAGTTAATTCAGACAAATTATTTATGAATTGTTTATGAAGATTTGAAGATAATTTTAAATTAAGTGTACCAGGATATGGTTCAAATCCGAGTTTGGAAATAAACTGTTTTTTATAACCCATAAGAGAGATATAATATGCTCCTTCCCCTAAACCTGAAAACACTTTACCTGAAACAGAATAAGATTTTTCATCATCAAATGCAGATTGCATCTTTTGAACAATAGTTAAAAGATGATTCAAGCCTAAATTTGTAATTTGAAGCATATCATTTCCATCTATTTTAAAACGTGAAATAAATTCGTTTTTTTCTAAATATAATAGATGTTGAGATGCAGTTTGTTGTGTTTTGTTTAGAATAATAGCAATTTCAACGGTAGAAATTTTAATTGGATTTTTCGCTCCAAGAATTTGAAGTTCAATCAATGTTGATAAGTATTGAGAGTTCATTACGTATTTTTTCAATGTAATAATAGTTTTTAACATATTCCAAAGTAAGATTAAGAGTAATGGGAAATTCATATGTTTTGGGCAGGAGTAGAGAACATAATTTATTAAACAAATTAAGAAAAAATGACTGGTTTGCAATTAGAGGGTCTGGATCAAAAGCAGGAATGGTAATAGTCAATGACAAAAAATATTTCCCAATAGATTTAATATCAGTTAAAAAAAAGAATCAAAAAACAATAGTTTGGTTTATACAAGTATCAAAATACTTTACTGATATTGACGACATCGAAAAGAAATATTTAGCCAGATGGGCAAAAAAAGTTGGAGCAAAAGCAATTTTAGCATGGACACATGAAAAAAGAAGTAAATTTGATCCAAAAAGAGGCAAATGGCAGTTTTATAATCTTACAGATGATAAAGAATTAGATTTCAACAAACACTGAAATCAATCAATAAATTATTTTAAATATAGATCAGGTCTTCGATCTTTTAAAATATTATTTTTTTTGTGTAATTTTTTATTACGCGCTAACGATAAATCCACAGATACTGAACAGACAGAGTTTCTAGAGGAAGGTGCCCGAGCTAGTACAGACATGTCAGGTCCAACAATTTGACTTTGACCCGTATAAATAAAATGATCTTTTCCTCTATTCTCAGACCCAATTCGATTAGCAGTTATAGCAAACACTTTATTCTCAAAACAACGAACAGGCATAGTTTTCTGGCACATTCCCTTTATAATAAGATTAGCAGGATGTGCAATTAAATCAGCGCCTTTTAATGACAGAGTGCGTGCAGATTCAGGCCATATCCAATCAGAACAAATCATAACCCCGAGTTTTACATTATCAACATGAAAAATTTTAAAACCAGTATTACCTTTAGTAAACCAAAGTTTTTCTTTATAAAATAAATGAGTTTTCCTATAAACACCAAGAAATTTACCTTTAGATACGACCATAGCACTATTATAATAACGATTATTAGATTTTTCACAAAAACCTGCGACAATTGTTGAATTCATAGCTAAAGATCGATCGATCAGAAATGAACGAGTCCATCCATTACGTGCAGACTCAGATAAATTTGAAACTTCAATTTTATTCTTAAAATTATATCCAGTACTCATTAACTCAGGAAGCACAATTATTCCTGATTTGGATTTAGAAATCAGAGTGCAAGCTTTAGATAAATTATAATCAACATCACCGAATTTAGGATTAAATTGAACAAAACTAAGATTAATCTTAAGATTCAATATAATAACATACTAATTTCTACATTATTAAATACACCAATAGAAAGAGTTATAGATATAAGATGTTTTGAAATATTTAGCCCCGGTGGTGTAGAAATAATAATATATTGCACATCCCGGCCTAGCATTGGAGACTGTCACTCTTTAGACGCGGGTTCAAATGAAAATCGAAAGATTTCTGAAGTTCCCGCCCGGGGCGTTTTATAATTACGAAAGAATATAGAATAATAATGCAAGCAAAGATACTAATAGGTGAATAATTAATAAATTTCGTGGGTCCGTAGCTCAGGCAGGTAGTATCAAATCCTACAGCACCGGGCTTTTATCATCAAGAAAGAAACCCGGGGGTCAGGGGTCCGAATGAATAGGAAATCCCCTCGGACCCGCATTATGATTATTTTTATATGAAGATGTAATTATTGAGAAGTAGAACATGAAAGAATTTCAAAGAAAAAACGTTACGTCGAAATTCACTACAATCAGATTAACAGTTTCAGGGGAACGTTTTGAAATATTAGTAGACCCAGACAATGCATTAAAATTTAAGCAAGGAGAAATAACAGACCATAATAAGGCAATTGCATTTGACGAGATATATGAAGATGCCAATAAAGGAACACGAATATCAGAGAATAAATTAAAAAAACATATAAAAACTACTAATATCCAAGAAGCACTAAAAATAATTCTAGAAAAAGGAGAACTATTATTAAATACACAACAAAGAAAACAAAAAATTGAAGAAAAACGTAATAAAATCATAGGGATTATCACAAGAAACTATGTAGATCCAAAAACTAAAATCCCACACCCTCCACAAAGGATTGAACTAGCACTACAAGAAGCAAGAGTCAGTATAGACCCAATCAAAAATGCGGATGAACAAATAAACATAATAATAGATGAATTAAGAAAAATCATTCCAATGAAATCAGAAAATCACAAATTAAAAATCAATATTCCGGCCCAATTTGCCCCACAGTCAATAGGATTGTTAAAGAAATTAAGTGAAATAGAATCAGAAACATGGCAAACAGATGGTTCACTTACTTCAGTAGTCAATGTAACTCCAGGTTCAAAAATTACATTAATCGATAAGTTGAATTCTCTTACTAAAGGTAATATAATAGCAGAAGAGATAGAATAGCAATGAGAGACAATACGATAGAAAGAAAATATGTTATTCCTGGTGACGTAATAATAGAAGGAGATTATAAACCAATTTCAAATGTAATAAAACACAATAATAAAATAATTAGCACAAGAATAGGAATGTCAGAAATTGGAAGGAATGAAGTAAGAGTAATTCCATTAAATGGAACATATGTACCAAAAATTGATGATTTAGTGATCGGAACTGTAGCAGATATGAGCGCATTTGCATGGGAAGTAGATATCAATTCATGGTTTTTTGGAATATTAACAGGTTCATCGGTATTTGGAAGAGGCTTTTCAGCAGCAAAAGACTCGATGAGTGATAAATTTAAACGAGGAGATTGTTTAAGTGCAAGAATACTTGCATTTGATAGAACAAGAGATCCATTAATCACAATAAGCGGTCCAGGATTAGGGAAAATACGAGACGGAGAAATAGCTAAAATATCCCCGTCAAAAATACCAAGGGTTATAGGGAAAAAAGGAACAATGATCAACCTAATAGAAGAAAAAACAAGTTGTAAATTAACAATAGGTCAAAATGGTTCAATATTATTAAGAGGAACGGACGAATCGATAAGTAAATCTAAAGATGCATTAAGCTTAATAGAAAAAAATGCTCACTTGTCGAATTTAAACGATAAAGTTATAAGTTTAATTTCAAAGTGATATAGATATTGTTAGGAAAGAATAATAAAAGAATCAGCGGAAGAGCAACCGATGAATTAAGAGAAGTATCAATAAAAGCAGGCGTAATAAAGAATGCAGATGGATCTGCATTAATTGAATTTGGCAAGAACAAAATAATGGCAGCAGTGTATGGTCCAAAAGAAGTACATCCAAAACACATGATGGTATCAGACAGGGCAATAATAAAATGCAGATATCACATGATGCCATTTTCAACAGATACTAGAAAGAGTCCTAATTTATCAAGAAGAGAAATAGAAATATCAAAAGTAATTAGAGAAGCTTTGCAACCTGCAGTAATTATGGAAGATTATCCAAGAACTGCAATTGAAGTATATATAGAAATTCTACAATCAGATGGTGGTTCAAGGTGTGCAGCGATTAATGCAGCATCTACAGCACTCGCAGATGCTGGAATAAATATGAGAGATTTAGTAACTGCATGTGCAGCAGGAAAAGTAAACGGACAAGTTGTTTTAGATGTAGACGATATAGAAGATAAAACAGGAGAAGCAGACATGCCAATTGCATTATTACCAAACCTAGGATTAGTAACATTATTTCAATTAGATGGAAATCTATCCGAAGATGAATTAAACAAAGCTTTTGAATTAGCTAATATAGGATGTAATAAATTATATGAATTACAACGCAATGCTTTAACAAAAAAATACTTTACAGAAAATGGAGAGATCTAAATGCCAGCAGTAAAAAAAGCAAGAATTATTGATTCAATTAAAAAAGATGATATAAAACAGAGTCTTGAAAAAGAAATCAGAACAGATGGAAGGAAATTTTTAGATTATAGGCAACTAAAAATAGAAACAAATGTATTACAAAAAACTAATGGATCTGCAAGAGTAATACTAGGAGATAGTGAAGTACTTGCAGGAATAAAGGTTGAAACTGGAAAACCATTTCCAGATACACCAGATCAAGGTATAATAATATGTAATGCAGAGATGTTACCAATTGCTTCAGTATATTTAGAACCAGGACCTCCTAATGAAGATACAATAGAATTATCAAGAGTATCAGATAGAGGTATAAGAGAATCAGGAATGATAGATACATCACAGCTAGTAATTCAGGAAGGCGAAAAAGTATTTTCAGTATTTATAGACATAGCAGTAATTAATGAAGATGGAAACTTATTTGATGCAGTATCATATGCAATTGCAACAGCACTATCATTATGTACAATGCCAAAATTTAAAATTGAAAAGGATGAGATCATAATGCTTGATGAAACTAAACCACTACCAATCAAATCTCTACCAGTATCAACGACATTTGTAAAAATTAATGATAAAATAATGATAGATCCCACAGCAGATGAACAAGAATTATCTTCTGCAAGATTAACAATAGTAACAGACGAAAATGGAAAGTATGTATCAGGACAAAAAGGAAAACCTGGAGGATTTACATTTGATGAATTAAGTCATATAACAAGTGCATCAAAACAAATAGGAGAAAATATAAGAAAAGTTATAAAAGAGGCAGTAAAAAATGGGTCGTAAAAGTAAAACTACAACAGAATTCGGAGCAAAATTTGGATCGTCAGTAAGAAAAAAATATACAAAAGTTATAAGAGTATTAAAAAGTAAAAGAAAATGTCCAGATTGTGGATCTATTAAATTCAAAAGAAAATATGTCGGAATTTGGCAATGTGATAAATGTGAACTAAAATTAGCAGATGCTGCATATGATACTACGACAATCTAAAATTTATTCAAAAATCATCATAACAAGCAATAATAAAAAATCACAAATAGTAAAAAGATCCATAGAACAAGACATTGAAAATACTGATAAAATATATACAAAATTCAATAAACTAATTCTAGAAATCAACTCAAAAAACATACCAGAACTACGAGCAAAAATTTCTTCTCATTTAAGAGCTGCAAATGTATCATACGAGATTATTGAATAATCCTAAAGTTTATTTAGATTAAAAGTAAAAACGAATACGTAATAATGAGCATAGATGAAGTACCACCTGGAATAAAAGAACAATTAGCAAGATATGAACAATTACAGCAAACTTTACAATCATTTCTTGTACAAAAACAACAAATAGAAGTAGAAATTGTAGAAATAGACAAAGCCTTATCAGAATTAAATAAAAGCAATGAAAAATCAAAAGTTTACAAATCAGCAGGAACTGTAATGATATCCAGTAATAAAGAAGATGTAGAAAAAGAATTAAATGAATCAAAAGAACTTGCAAAAACCAAATTAACAGTATTAGATAAACAAGAAAATAGAATTAAAGAAAATATAAAGGAATTACAGACAAAATTAGATCAATCAATAAAAAATCAAAGCTCCAATCAAGGACCAGTAATTAAAAGAGAATAAGATTATTATATTCTAAAAAGATACTATTAAAAGTGGAAACAAATAAAATAATAAAATTTGAAAATTTTTCATTCAAATATAACAATTCAAAGAATTTAATATTAAAAAATATAAATTTAGATATTAACAAAGACGAAATAACGACATTAGCAGGTCCAACAGGATGTGGAAAATCTACTCTATTAAGAACAATCAACGGACTAATTCCTCATATGTATAATGGCGAATATAATGGAAGAATATTAGTAGACGGTTTAAATGTAAAAGATGTAGAAATGAAAGAAATAGCAAAAAAAGTCGGATTTGTTTTTCAAAATCCTGAAAATCAAATTTTTATGTTTACAGTAGAACGAGATATAGCATTCGGATTAGAAAACCTAGGAGTTGAACAAAAAGAAATAAGAGAAAAAATAAATAAAATAATGGAATTATTAAAAATTACAGAATTATCTGACAAAGGTCCACATGAGTTATCAGATGGTCAAAAACAAAAAACAGCATTAGCAGGAATATTGGCTATGGAACCAAAAATATTAATTCTGGATGAACCAACGTCATTACTAGATCCAAAAACTGCGAGTGAATTTATTAAATTAATTAATAAATTACGTAAAAAAAACGGCATGTCAGTAATAATAGTAGAACATAGATTAGATTTAGTGCTGAAATATACAAATAAACTAATAATATTATCAAATGGAAAAATAATTGCAAATGACACACCAAAAAATATTTTTAATTATAAAAATCAACTAATTTCAGAATTAAACGTACCATTTGCTACAAAATTATATAGAGAATTATCTAAAAATAATATACTTTTTTCTGAACCAGTTACAGATGCAGATGAAATAATTAACAAATTTAAAGGAAATCAATATGATTGAATTCAAAGAAGTAGATTATATTCATCCTAATGGTGCAAAAGCATTAGATAGAATTAATCTAATAATTAAAAAGAACACAATAAATGCCATAGTAGGAAGTAATGGAGCAGGAAAAACAACATTAGCTAGACATATAAATGGTCTATTAAAAGCAACATCTGGAGAAGTCATAGTTGATGGAAAAAATACTAAAAAATGTTCCGTTGCAGAATTATCAAAAAAAATTGGAATGGTATTTCAAAACTCCAATAATCAATTATTTGCAGATACAGTCAAAAATGAAATATTATTTGGGTTAAATAATTTTAAATTTGAAGAGAATTTTGTAAGAGAAAGATTTGAATGGGCAATGAAATTTTTTGATTTAGAAAAATATTCAGATACATCACCATTAAAGTTGAGTGGGGGAGAGAAAAAGAGACTTTGTCTTGCATCAGTATTGGCATGGGATCCAGAAGTCATAATACTAGATGAACCAACAGTAGGTCAAGATGAATTACAAAAGAACAAAATATTATCTTTCATTAAGGAATTAAATCAACAAAATAAAACAATTATAATTATTTCACATGATATTGAATTTCTATGGAATTTACGGCCAAATACTATAGTAATGTCAAATGGAGAGATTATAAAAATCGACTCTGCAGAAAATATTTTCTCAAATAGTAATATAATTCAAAATGCAAATTTAATTAAGCCCCAGATAGTAAAAATATGGAATGAATTAGATATCAATGCAGATATACCAATAAAAATTGATCAAATATCTAAAATCATTATGAAAAGAGGATAAAAAAATGTATTGGATATCAAACGGGTTCATATTTAGAAAAATTGATTCACCAATACATAGACTGGATCCTCGAGTTAAATTATTAATATCAATACAACTATTCACTCTTGCAATCTTAGTATCAAATATTTATGATTTATTAATAATATTTACTGCAATTACAATATTTTCGACTTTAGGTAAAATTACAACCAAACTATTAAAAACAATGATTTTTGCAACGATGTTTTCATTAATAATCTTAGGAATAAATTATTTAGCAGGATACAGTATATTTTATTCAATCCAAATTGCATTAAGATTCATATCAATTATCTGTTCAACTTCATTATTTTTTTTAGTTACTTCACCAGATGAATTAGAATATGTATTAAGATGGTTTAAACTACCGAATGATATTGTATTCGCATTTGTAACAGCAGTAAGATTTGTACCAGTTATATTAATAGACGCGTTGCAAATCATGGATGCGCAGAAATCAAGAGGCCTAGAATTAGATAAAGGGAATCCAATATCAAGAATTAAAAAATTCATTCCAATATTAGTACCACTAATTATTAATGAAGTAATAAGAAGTGGAGAATTAGCAGAAGCAATGGAATCACGAGCGTATGGAGCAATAAAAAAACCAACCTCCTTATATAAATTAAAATTTAGTCAACGTGACGGAATTTCAACGATAACAACATTATTTATATTCTTCATAATAATAATTTTTCAACCAAATATCGATTATGCATGGGAAGAACTTTTAAAACAATATGGGGCCGGCGTGATTTGAACACGCGATCACCAGCATTCTGACAAGGTCCCCAGGTTAGCTATATTTACATATTCTGGCATCTTGGACCAAGTTTTCCTAACTAGAAAGAATTCCTAGATAACTAGACTACGGCCCCACATAATTTCATAAGAATTAAGAAGTATTTATTATAGTTTCAATAAATTGATAATCCGAATAAAATTAAGATAGTTAGGAGTTCTTTTGTAATTTTTTAAAGTAATTATTAATTTCTCTCTGTCTATGGAGAAAATATTTTGTAATAGACCAGATGGAGGTCCACCAATAAACAAATATTGGACACAAGATGTAACATTAGAAGGTTTTCTTGTTAGACTGGCAGAATCAAAATCAATTATATTAACTCTATTATTTATTATAACATGTTTCTTAAGATCGCTCAATTCTCCATGATCGATACCATGAAGATCCAATAAATAACATTGAGATAATAATGATTCAAGGGTTTTTTTTATTAAAACAATATTAACTGAATCCATTTTATAAAAAAAATCAATTAATAATTGACCTTCAATTAATTCCATTGCAATACAATTATCAGAATAATTAATAATTTGTGGACCAATTCCAAATTTATTTGCAAATAATTGAATATTAGCTTCAGAAATTAAATTAATTCGAGGAGAATCAATACGACGAATTTTTACTGCAATAGAAGAATTACCAAGATTTGCTTTTAAAACTAGTCCACGAGTTCCTTTCCCCAATATTTTGTTATTATTCAGGATAGTAGGACCAGATAATTCAATAGATTTGATTCCTAATGTTTCTAATTCGATCAATCTAGAATTAAAGGTCTTAGGATCATAAATAGGATAACAAAGTAAATCAAATAATCTGTCAGAATCAGATATTTTTGAAAGATCAATAAAGATGGGATTCGAAACCAATTAAATCACAAACAGAATCATATAGCCATGGTTTTTTAGAAGAAAAAGAAATGACAGATTTACCTGAATAAAGTCTAAAATTATTATAAAAATCCTTTTTCAGTCCAGGTGCAAGACCTAAAGAACTTTGAGAATCCGTAGAAGAAAGTAAGTTTTTTAAATCAAAATAATTACGATTTTGAATAGAATTAATATGTCCCGATTCATTAAGCCAAAATAATAAATTTTTTCTTTGATTTTTTTTAACGAAATTCATAGATTCATCAATCATATTTATCATAGGTCCTGAATGAATTTTTATTTTAGAAATATTCATTTGATCAATTAAAAATATGAACCCACTTTGATTTTTATCATTACTAGAAATTGTAGAACGAAAAATTGAAAAATCATTATTTATGATAAATTTTGAAAGATGATTAATAGAACGACGTAATTGCCCCCATAATATATCAACTGGCTTAGGATCATGTTTAAAATATATTAATAATAAATTATCAGCCAAATTTTTATTAATAATTAATTTTGGAGGTTTAAAAAAATCCAGAGATGGATTATTTAGAAACTGTGTAGATATAAATATAAATTTATTTAATGATTCATTAGAAATTGCAGAACCAAGATTTCTTTGTGGATCAACAGGATCCAATATTATAATAGATGTGTCATGAAGATTAACAAATTTGGAATCATTTTCATTAAAATAAATACTTGATCCATAAGTAAAATTACAAATATTTTTTAAAATATTATTAAAAGTTTTATATTTTAAGACTAGCAATTCACACACATAACCACTAAAACCTTGAACTTTGATTTCAGCCCCATAAAGATTATTTGATATCAAGAATTTCTTTAATAAACGGACTTCATCTTTCATTTTAGGTGTAAAATTTTCAAGGATATATTTAGTATGATAAGTAGATCTATCAGCAGCACTTTTCCAATTAGAAGGACTTACATCAAAACATGAGACGACATTAACTTTAATTTCTGAATTTTCGAATGGAATAAGAGCTTCAATATACGGATGTTCAGAATATCTCAAATACCATTTATATTTTTGTAATGTTATTTTACCAATTTCAAGTGATTTTTCTAATTGTTGACGTGTTGAATTTTTATCTAGTTTAACAAATATATCAACATCAGCATGATTTGGTAACCAAGTTCCTTTAGCAATTGAACCAGCTAAGGAAATATTTGTTACAGGAAAGTCAGAAGAATTTTTCTTTAAATTATTAATGATTTCACTAGATAGAGCATTCAACTTACGCTGGTAAATGATCGAAGGTTTGCAACTTTTTATTGCTAAGTTAGTCACAGATTTTAATTTCAAATACTTCACACATCATGAAATTTGAAATTAGATAATGTTGTATAAAGAGGTCCTTTATCAGTTAATTTACTACTTTTTAATGAAAAATTATGAAATTCCTGTGTTCCAAAAATTAAATCAGAATTATTCTTAAGCAAAGAAACAAGTTTTGATTTATTTTTTAAATTCTTAAGTCGACATAAAGTAACATGCGGTATAAATTTTATATCGTCAAATTTATACAAAGCACAAAGAGCAGTATTTACATTATTTGAGAGAGAGTCAATAAATTTAACAGAATTATTATCAACACCCATCCAAATAATTGATAATGTATTATAATTAGGAAATACGCCAATCGAATTAAAGGTCGCAGAAAATTTTTTAGTATTTATTTCAGATAATAAATTAGAAATTTTTTGAATTCTATCAGAACTCACATCACCAAGAAATTTTAGAGTAAAATGAAGTTGATTAGGATTTACAAGCCTCATAGAAGAATGAAAATCAGAAACAATATCATGAAAATTAAGGACATTCTCAATAATATTGGAATCATTTACATCAAGTGAAATGAAAGTACGCATAATTTGATTAATTACTACATACATATTTTAATATTCATCATAAAAATTTTTTTAGGTCCATAAATAATAGAAAAATAGACAGTATTGATGAAAAATAATAAAACAATAATATGTGTAACAGGATTACCTGGTTCAGGAAAATCCATATTCTGTAAAGTAGGAGAAACAATTGGATATAAAATAATAGTCATGGGAGATCAAATAAGAAATCAAGCAAAAAAAAGAGGATTAAGTAATAATGCCGAAACCTTATCAAAATTAATGATAGAATTAAGAGAAAAAGAAGGAAAAGATATTGTAGCAAAATTATGTTTAAATGAAATACAATTAACAAAAAATTATAACATAATAATTGACGGAATAAGAAATAAAGAAGAAATAAAATTATTTAAAAAAATAGGCAATGTATCAATAATTTTAATTGAGAGTACAACTGAACAAAGAATTAAATTTTTACAAAAACGAGCAAGAAGTGATGCGCCAATTAATTATAAATCATTTAATGAAAGAGACAAAAAAGAATTAAAGATAGGATTAAATAGTATTATTAATTCAGCAGATATAACAGTGTCTAATATAAATTTGACAGAAAAAGAATTCATCGACAAATCTAAAAAGATTTTATTAAGATTAATTAGAGAGTAATAAAATTGCAACAATTTAATAATAAAATAAGGATAGCAATACATACAAAAAAAAATAATTCTGAAGATAAAAATAAAATATTCATAGCTTTATCAAATATAATAGAATTAGATTATAATACTGCAAATAATACTATTAAAGCAGAAACTTCAGATTATAAATTACTAGAAAATATATATAAAATACTTTTATCAAAACAATCTATTCATATAGCAAGAAAAAATCTCTTAAAAAATGTAAAAAATAATTCCACTTATATATTATTCAATAAACAAGCAGCAATGATTAATTCTTTAGTTATATGTGAAAATGAAAATGAATCACCGCTAGGTCCAATAAAAGTTGAAATACACTCAGACAATATCTCTAAATTTATCGATTGGTTTGCTCCAAAACATGAAGTCTTGTAAGTTTTTTTTCATCAGGATAAGGTAGATAAAATGATAAAAAATCCACGGCAGCTACCGCATTCTTATGCACAGAACGGGCTTGCTTTTCAAGTAGTTTTAAGTCTACATATCTGGAGCTAAAGTGAGTCATAAGTAATAGATTTGAATTAGAATTTTTTGCCACAATTGCAGCTTCGACAGATGTACTATGAAATCTATCTTTTGCAAGATCTTTATCTTCTTTAGAAAATGTCGATTCATGAATTAAAACATCGCAATTAGAAAAAAATCGAGTTAATTGTTTTGTAGGTCGAGTATCCCCGGATATGCCAATTTTTCTACCAGGTCTTGGTTTACCCAATACTTGTGATGAATTAATTGTTTTTCCTTTGAATTGAATAGACTTACCTCGTTGTAAGCTAGACCATTTAGTTCCTTCAGGAATACCTAATTTTTTTACTTTGGAAATATGAAATTTTCCAGGGCGATCAGATTCAACAAAGATGTAAGAATAATTAGTAATAGAATGTTTACCTTTTTTTGCATAAATTTTATAATCATTTTCTTTAACAATTAAACCAGAATCAATTTCTCGAATAATAAATTTAAAATTTAAAGATAAGTTTAAAATTTTAATATTACTCCGAATAAATTTAGAAAGTCCTTTAGGTCCATAAATATAAAGAGGTTTATCACGTAACAAAAGAGACATACTCTGAATCAATCCAAGTATTCCAAGAATATGATCGCCATGTAAATGTGAGATAAATATAGATGTTTTTCTATTCATTCCAACTTTACATTTCATCATAGATTGTTGCATTCCTTCGCCAATATCAAAAATAAATAACTCCCCATCCCGTATAATTAAACTGGATATGAGATTACGTTTAGTAGTAGGAATTGCTCCAGCAGTACCAAGAAATAGAATTTTCAAATCAGACATAATATTATAGTATATTATCGTGTTGAATAATAAATATTCAACGTTTTTTTACTACATTAATCAAACGAGTAAGCTTTTTATGAATATATATTTCATGTTGGTCTACTAGTTCAAAATCAGAATGTGTAAAATTAATCCAATTCTTAGGAAGCATATAAACAAAATATGAATGACTTTTTAAAATAGGTGAAATTTCATTAAAAAAATCACTTTGAAATTTACTCGTATCAGTAAATTTCTTAATACTACTTCTACCATATGGAAAATCAGTAACAATTCCATCAACTTCATTGACAGGCAAATAGAGAGAATCAGAATTTATATTATGACAATTAGATAATTCATAATGTGTAAAATTCTTTTGAGAACCAATGCAAATTTTATGAGAAATATCTATTCCGATAAAATTAATATTCATAAGAGATGCTTCAATACCAAAACTTCCAGTACCACAAAATGGATCAAGAATAGTTTGTCCGGAATTTAATCTACATAAATTTATCAGGGCCCTAGAGAGTTTTGGATAAACAGAAAATGGACGAAAAAATGGTCTAGCTCTAGGTCTTCGATTCTGCCAGCGAGGTAAATCGTATCTGTCAGATTTGGAAAAAACTAACAACAGATCATCAAATTCACAAATAAAAAGATACATATCAGGATTATCTAAACAAACATTCAAAGATGGAAATGATTTTTTTACTAATGATCCAATAAGACTTTCAAATTTAATATTAATTTTTTTTACATTATTAATTTTTTTAACTGAAAATGTTTTAATATTTTTAATATAGTCGTGAGAATTATCTAGCGTACAAAAATTTTCATTATCGATTTGATAATAAAATAATAAAATACCAAAATAATTACAATATGCAATCCTACTAAATATATCGTTAAAAGAATTTCTGTAATAATTAAATGATAGAATCATAATACGAAAATTTTCTTTAACAATGGTATAAGATATATTATTTGATTCTAATAGTGCATTTAGTTCACTTTTACCAATTTGAGGAAAATCACCTGAAAATATGAACAATACAAGTGTAGAATTATTGTATTGATTTATAATGTTCGGCAATAATTTTTGTAACGTCAACTTTACTCACATCACTAGGAATAGTATTTGTAGCTATTACAGTTTCAACTCCGGCTTCTTTAATTACATCAGATGCATTATTGACCATCAATGCATGCGTGCATAATGTAATAATTTTTCCAGAATTAAGTTTATGAAGATAATTAGCAGCTCTTACAATACTTGTTCCAGTACTAATCATATCATCAACTAATATAATATCACGACCAGCAACTTCCACATTACTATCTTCCATTACAACTTCTCCAGTTGTACGACTACGTGATTTTTTTAATGAGATATAATCAATATTCAATAATTTTGAAAATGCTTCAACTCGAGATGATCCGCCAAAATCTGGAGATACAGCAAGAGGAGAATTTAATTTAATATTATTAGAAACATAGTTAGCAAGTAATGGCATTGCAGAAACACTAAAAGTAGGAAATGAAAAATATCCAAGACCATGAGTGCTGTGTATATCAACAGTAAGGAGAGAATTTACACCAATTGATCTAAATAATCTTGAAATTACAGCAAGACTAGCTGTTTCTCCACGTTGAAATTCAAGATCTTGACGTGCATATGCCAAATATGGCACACAAGCATAAACTTTTGAACCCATTTGACTCAATTTATAAACGGTCAATAAAAATTGCATAACATGATGATCAACAGGAGGATAAAGACTTTGAACAAAAATTATATTCTTTCCTTGAACATCTTCGTTTATACGAATTTTTTTTTCTCCGTCAGGAAATGATTTAGTTTCAACCTCATGTAATTCATAATTAAGAGATTTAGCTAAAGTAGCAGATAAATTCGTAGAAGAGGGTCCGGACATTACAATCCATTCAGGCAACAGTATCAACAATAATTTGTAATTATTAGTTAATAACCATATATTATGAAAAAAATTTAAAATCAATCAGGATTTCCTGATTGATTTTTCAATATTGTTTATGACAGATATGCTTCTTCAGCATGAACGGTTTTATCCATTCCAGCCTCTTCGTCAGAAGATGAAACACGTAGTCCGAGTGTTGCATCTAGAATTTTCAAGAGGGCTATAGTTACTGCAATGGCATAACCAGCAGTAACAGCAATAGCAATGATTTGCGTAGTAAGTACAGAAATAGATCCTCCCATAAATACTCCGTCAGTACCGCCAATAGCTGCTGATGCAAATAGTCCTGTAGCAATGGCGCCCCAAACACCACCCATACCATGGACTGCCCAAACATCTAATGAATCGTCCCAGCCACGTGAATTTTTGAATTCAATTGCAAACCATGAGACCAATCCAACACCAGCTCCTATAATAATAGCAGCAAGAGGACCTACAAAGCCAGAAGCAGGAGTAATTGCAACTAAACCTGCAACAGCACCAGTAGCAGTCATTATAGCACTAGGTTTTCCTGTTGAACGCATACTTAAAATCATCATCATTAATGCACCTGCAGCAGCAGATGTATTAGTAACAATAAATGCATTAACAGCTTGATCGTTAGCAGCTAATGCGCTTCCAGCATTAAATCCAAACCATCCAAACCATAGTAATGCAGTTCCTAATAATACAAATGGAATATTATGTGGTTTCATAGTAGCTGATTTTCCTTTTCGTGCACCAACTAAAATAGCGGCAACAAGAGCAGACATACCAGATGATATATGAACTACAGTTCCTCCTGCAAAGTCGAGAGCACCCATATTAAATAGCCATCCATCTCCAGCCCATACCCAATGTGCAATTGGAGAATATACAATCGTAGACCATAAAACAACAAATACAATAAGAGTTGTAAATTTGAATCTATCGGCAATAGCGCCAACAATCAGTGCAGGGGTAATTATTGCAAACATCATTTGAAAGACCATAAATGTCTGAGATTCCGCACCAGTCACACCTTTAAGTCCAATATGAGCCAGACCTCCTACAAAACCAAGCCCTGCAACAGATGGAGCGAAAGCTAAAGAATATCCCCAGAGGATCCATGTAATGCTAATTATTGCTAAAATAGCAAAACATTGCATCATAATATTTATAACGTTTTTTGCTCGAACCAGTCCACCATAAAAAAATGCAAGACCAGGTGTCATGAGCATAACTAAGGCCGAAGCCACTAGTAGCCAAGTAATGTTACCAGGTTCCATAGGAAAATCCATTCAATTAATAGTATATTAATGTTACTTTTGTACAGTATTAATCATATAAACTTGACAATTAAACAAAATTATCAAAAAAAACTAGAAATTTGTAGATTAATAAAACTCGTATAAAATAAATTTAGAAAATCAATCAGTTTTATATATAGAGACTTTATTTTGATAAACTAATGCCAACGACAAAATGTCCGGAATGTGAGCATGATATGAATTTTGATTATTCAACAAGAAAAATGGCATGTAAAAATTGTGGTTTATTTACAAGTCGTGATGAATTAGTAAATTTAAGAGATAAAATAAGAGATAAAAAATACGATGATTATGATAAAAATTCACAAAGAGGAAATGATTATCTGCAGTGGTGGCTGTCAGATAAAAAGAAAAAATAATTTCATTCAGTAATTACAATACCATCAATTAATTTTAAAGTAGAGATTAATTGATTCATGATTGAATTAAGTTTTGTAGAAGAATTAGAATTATTAATAGATTTAACAGATACAACAACTTCAATAGAATATACTCCTTCATTAATACCACGAGGATGTGATTTAATATATACGTCTTGATTCTTTAATACTAATTCATTAACTATAGGGGCAAGTTCAGATTCACTTATGCCATTAATAAAAATAGTTTTTGTCATATTAAGATTAAGGAGTTTTTTATCCAACAGAGGAAATACCTCGTGAATTAAAATATTTTCCATCTCATCAGGAACTCCAGGCAAACATACAATGTTGTTATTATTATATTTAATTAAAATTCCAGGAGCAGTTCCAACACGATTTCGTAAAGGAATAGATCCAAAAGGCATAGTAGCCATCTTTTTTCTACTTTCAGTAAGAACAAATGATTGAATAATTTTCTGTTCGACAAGAAGTTCATAACGTTGAATAATCATTTCTAACGCCAATGGATTAATTTTTAGAGGTAAATTCAAAGTAGAACTTACACAAGATAAAGTCATATCATCATATGTAGGACCAAGACCTCCTGAAAGCAATATCCACTCAGAATCACTGGAAATACATGAATTCAAAGTAGAAGAGATTTCTTGTGTATCGTCACGAACAACAAATGCACGTAATATTTCACAACCAATATCATCCAAATGTTTACAAATAGTTTGAAGATTAGTATTGAGAGTCCTGCCAGATAGTAGTTCGTTTCCAATTGAAATAATTTCAAAAGAAGGCATAATGATGAAAAATATACAATAATTGTTAACTTTATTGTAAAAAACTAAATAACACAAAAGGATGAATAATACAAGATGAAAAATATATTTTTTACTGGAACGGCAGGTTCAGGAAAAAGTCAACTAACTTCAATTTTATCAAATTGGTACCAACAAGAAGGAAAAGATGTAATCACTGTAAACTTGGATCCAGGAGTAAATAATTTACCATATGGAGTAGATGTAGATATTAGAGATTATATAAATTTGAAAGATATTATGGAAAAATATAATTTAGGTCCGAATGGATCATTAATTTTAGCTTCAGACTTGATTGCGACAAAATTAGAACAAATTGAAAATGAGATAGATGAATATAATCCAGATTATGTATTTATAGATACTCCTGGGCAGATTGAATTATTTGCATATAGAACAAGTGGACCATACCTTGTTAAAAACATGAAAAATGAAGCAAATGTAAATATATTTTTATTTGATTCAACGTTAGTAAAAAATCCTTCAAATTTCATCTCGATTGCTTTACTAGGAAGTTCAATAAAATTACGATTAAAGATTCCACAAATTTCAATATTAACAAAAACGGATTTGATTCCAGAAAATAATAAATTGCTAAAGTGGGCAGATGATTTTTCAGAATTATTAGACGATTTGAAAGAAGATGGAGAAACATATGATTTAACAAGTAGAATAATTGAAAATGTTATGGAATCAGATATTCTTGATGAATTAATACCTGTATCAACTGAAAATAATGAAGGCATAGTAGAATTAGTGGCTTCAATATCAAGAATTATAGACAGAGGAGAGTAATAATCAACTATCCAATTTTGTCTTTAGAACAGCTGCTGCCTGCTCAGGATCGATTTCATTTTTGTATACTTCGTCAACCAAGGAATCAAGATTTATGTCATTATTTACTTCTTGTAAAAAGGAAGTTTTTAAATTTTCAATCATTATATCCAAGATTTGATTTTTAATTTTATTTTTTTTATACGAAGGATGATTTAGTGAATTTGTGATAAATTCTTTTCTTGCAAGAATAGATTTAAGTAAATTAGAAATTCCAGTTCCATCAGTAGAGATCGTTTGTATGATATTTGGTGACCAATTATTATTTTCATTAGAACCAATATATGCAAGTAACCGAGTGTACATTTTATCAGAGCCTTTAAGATCTGATTTATTTATAACAAATATGTCTCCTATTTCCATTAAACCAGCTTTATACATTTGAATGTCGTCACCCAATTCCGGCATAAGAACAATTACAACAGTATCAGTAATTTTTAAGATATCAACTTCTGATTGTCCAGCGCCAACACTTTCAACAATTATTACATCAAATCCGGATGCATCGAGAACAGATATACTTCTTCGAGTTGCTTTTGCAAGACCACCAGATCGATTACCTGAAGCCATACTTCTTATATAAACACCTGAATCAGAACCATGATCTTGCATTCGTAAACGATCTCCTAATAATGAACCGCCAGAAATTGGACTAGAAGGATCAATTGCAATAACACCAACTTTCTTATTTAATTTACGAAAGGAACTAATTAATTGATTAATGAGAGTGCTTTTCCCAGTACCAGGAGGACCTGTAATTCCAATTACAAAAGCATTTCCAGTTTTTGAATATAATTTAGACATTATATCATTTATTTCTGGATCTTCGTTTTCAATCATAGAAATAGCTCTTGCTATAAATGCACGGTCGCCAGATAGAATAGAACTAATCATATTATCACTCATAGGACTAATTACTTATCAGCAAATCATTTATATAATAAATAACTTTGTCATTTGACGAATTTTTTTTCAATAATACGAAATAAATTAAAGCATAGTATTTTGGATTCATATATAGGTAAATCATATTTGCAAGAAACTAAAAACTATTGGAAAGTCAAAATAAATGAGATTACAGAGAAAAAATCAACTAATCAAGACTCTGAAGATCAACTAAAACAGATCAAAGATAGAATAAAAAAATGGGAAAAAGACGTACTCGAACCATGGACAGATAATTCTGCAGATCATAATAAAATTTATCAAACTACTTCTGACATAAACGTAAAAAATACTTACACGATGGCAGATGTTGACAATTTATCACAAAATTTATTTCCAGGGGATTTTCCGTATACTAGAGGCCCATATCCGAATATGTATAGAGGAAAAAAATGGACAATGAGAATGTTTTCAGGATTTGGAACACCAGAAGATACAAATAAAAGATTAAAATATTTAATAGAAAACGGACAGACTGGATTAAGCATAGCATTTGATATGCCAACATTATATGGATATGATGCAGATAATAAAAGATCAATAGGTGAAGTTGGAAAATGTGGATGTAATATTTCTTCACTGAAAGATATGGAAATATTATTTAACGAAATACCATTAAGGGATGTAAGCACGTCAATGACAATCAATGCACCTGCTTCGATTTTAACTGCAATGTATGCTTCAGTAGCAATAAAAAATAATATTCCTATTAATGAATTAAGAGGAACAGTGCAAACTGATATTCTAAAAGAATACATTGCCCAAAAAGAATGGGCATATCCACCAAAAAATCATATGAGAATTATTAGAGATATGATGGAATATTGTACAAAAGAAATGCCAAAATGGAACTACGTAAGCATTAGCGGATATCATATAAGAGAAGCAGGTTCAAACGCAGTACAAGAATTAGCATTCACGTTAGCCAATGGATTTACGTATTTAGAATTAGGCAAACAAGCAGGACTCAAGATAGAAGAATTTGCACCACGTTTGTCGTTTTTCTTCAACAGCACTATGAATTTCTTTGAAGAAATTGCCAAATTTAGAGCTGCAAGAAGGATATGGGCAACAGTCTTAAAAGAAAAATATGGAGTAGAAGATAACAAGGCACTCATATTAAGATTTCATACACAAACATCAGGAGCATCATTAACATGGCAACAGCCAATGAACAATATAGTCAGAACTGCAATAGAAGCACTTGCGGCAGTATTAGGTGGAACACAATCATTACATACTAATTCGTACGATGAAGCATGGGCATTACCTACAGAAGAAGCAGTAAAAGTTGCATTAAGAACTCAACAAATAATTGCAGAAGAAACAGGAGTAACATCAACAGTCGACCCATTGGGAGGATCCTATTATTTAGAATGTTTGACAAACGAACTAGAAGAAGGAGCTTATAGATACTTTGATAAAATAGAAGAAATAGGAGGAGTAATAAATGCAATAGAAGAGGGATATTTACAAAAAGAAATTGCAGAAACTGCATATCGAAATCAATTGCAAATTGAAAAAGAAAAAGAAATTATTGTAGGTGTGAATAAATATAATGAAACTGAAGAAAAACCAATTAAAATATTAAAAGTAGACGATAAAGCTCAAGAGATTCAAATAGAACGTTTGAAAAAAATCAAAAATGAAAGAGATAATGATAAAGTCAAAAAAACATTAGCAAATTTAAGAAGAACTTATGAAAACGATGAGAAAAACTGCATGTATGATACATTAAAAGCAGTACAAGCATATGCGACATTACAAGAAATTGTTGATGTTGGAAGAGAAGTTTTTGGAGAATGGAAAGAACCACAGATTTTTTAAGAGTTGAGAAAATGTCAGAAAAAACAAAAATCAGAATATTAGTTGCAAAACCGGGATTAGATGCACATGATAGAGGAATACTAGTATTATGCAAAGCGTTAAGAGATGCTGGAATGGATGTCATCTACAGTGGATTATTACCAACTCCAGAACAGGTAGCAAAAATAGCAATTGACGAAGATGTTGATGCAATAGCTTTAAGTTTACACAATGGAGCGCATTTAACAGCATTTCCAGAAGTAAAAAAACACCTAAAAGACAAAGGTATAGACAATATAGCAGTAATTGGAGGAGGAATCATTCCTGAAGAAGACAAAAAAGAGCTTGAAAATAAAGGCATATCTGGAAACTTTGGTCCAGGCACGTCAATGGAAACAATAATTGATCATATAAAGAAAGTAGTCAAATAAAGTAATAATAAATAAAATTTTAGAATTATCGTTTATTATATTCGCCGACAGTCCTTTCAAACTCCATGATTAAGACACTGTCAACGATAGTTACGTATACTTTATATTGTCCAGGCAGAAAGAAATTTTTAGTCATGACTGAATTAAATTCTTCATAATCACTTAGATCAACAATAAATTCTCCAGAAATTAAATTAACAAGCGTTACAGAAGTTATTTTAAGAGACTTGCCTTCTCCTTCAATAGTATAAATTGAAACGGGGACATTTGTAATAAAAGACGTATTTGACAATTGGTCGTTTGGAATATTAGTAATTTGGGATTCCAAATCAGAAGCGTAATTACTACCAAGATTAAGTGCATTTGCACGTAAACTATAAACAAAAATTAATAGAAATAATAATACAATAACTGTAATATTCTTTTTATTAAATTTGTTTAATAAAATATTTAAATTATTAATGATCGTATCCATCAAAATAAATACACTAACCCTCGAACAAAACTCTCCACATATCAAGAATATTTATTCTATACTGATAATGTGGCCATTCCATCAGATTCGAGATGATTGCGTCACTTGAGATCCAAAATTGAGCTTCGTCAAAAATATTATCAAAAACAGCAATGTTAGCAGAAGGGAAACTACCGTAAGAATATGCAATTTCAGTTTGGATTTTTTCATCAAGAATTTCATTTATGAGTAATATTGCACCGGCTTTGTTATTTGCGTTAAATGGAATAGAAGAATGAACATTGGATTTCATACTTCCTTCGTGTGCAATGTAAATTTCAATTTCATCGTCAATATCCATCTCCAAAGACTCTAGTAAAATAGAACCGTATCTAAAATACCCGACTAGAAGTTCTTCTTCGTCAAATGCTTCAAGAATAGAATCAATAACAAGTTCTGGTTCAATTTCTCCGAATAGTTCGTCCATTTCCTCCATTTCAGGCTCATCGTCAATTTCAAAATTCAATAGTTCTGGCCATTCAGATTCAAGAGAAGCATCATAACCGTTGTAATAATTAGATTCACTATAATACAAGACAGTATTAACAACTAAAGCGGCACCGGCATTAGTTTTAATAGGATTTGGAAACAAGAGTCCTTCAACTTCTTCGTCGTCGTCGTCATCGTCGTCATCTCCACTTCCTGAGCCATCATTATCATCGTCGTCGTCATCGTCATCATCTCTACTTCCTGAACCATCATTATCATCATCGTCGTCGTGATCTTCTGCAGATGGACAACGTTCTTCATCATCGTCGTCATCGTCATCATCTCTACTTCCTGAACCATCATTATCATCATCATCGTCATCGTCATCTTCATCCTCTCCTACCAATCCCAAATAACAATATACATTTTCAAATTTGTAGAATTCGTCAGAATTATAGAGAAATGCATATGTATCAAACCATAAAGTTATAACAGAACCGTCGTTATCAACACCAGAAATTTGTGATGGAAATACATGAGAATTATCAGAATGATCAATAAAAGTACTAGTTTGTGAATATAATAATTTCTTTTCTGTTAATCGAGCAGTAGCTTCATCACTCAGAATTAACAAATCATACGAGCCACCTTTTCTACCCGAGACTTTATCGTTAATTAATTGAGTAGATGGTCCAGACCAATGTCCAGAAGTAACAGATACATCAATATTGTACTTTGTAGAAAATTCATCTATAATAAAATTAAAAAATGATTCTTTATAGATTTCTTCGTCGACAAATATAGATACTGTACCAGATTCTTGTGCAATAGAAATTAAATCATTTTTACTCGACGGAAGTATTTCTTCGTCAACTTGAGATTGATTTAATGCAAGATAGGGAACTACACCACCTACCAAAAGAACTAGAACAGCAATTATAGCAATTTGAGGGTTTTTGAGATTATACATCTATTCAGAAACACCCAAAGTCAAACCACGTGCAAGATACTTTTGTACAAGCAATGCTAAGATGACTGCAGGAATAATTGCAAGAGTTCCTCCTGCATTCAGTTCGTCGAATTCTAAAATTTTAAACGATTCGATCGATTCTGAAAATCCGGACCAGACACCACGAGAAACAGTTTTAGTAACAGTTCCTGTTAGAAACAACGCATAGAAAAATTCATTCCAAGTGCCTACAAAGGCAAAAACAGCGGCTGCTGCAAGTCCTGGAAGAGCTAACGGCAATGCTATTTTTCTAAGAATATATGAATCAGATGCACCAGACATAAATGCTGCTTCAAAAATTTCTTTAGGTATATCCTTAAAGAAACCTCTCATCATCATAGTTAATATCGGTACATTAATTATCAAATAGACTATAGCCATACCTTGATAAGTATCAAATAATCCAAGCCTTCCGTAAATTATAAAAAATGGAAGTAATACTGCAAATGGAGATATAGTTCTTAACGCAAGTAAAGAATAAGTAATAAATGCCTTTCCTCTAAATTTGTATAAAGCCAAGGTAAATGCAGCAGGTATGCCTGCAAGGGCTGCAACAAATACACTACTAATAGCAATTATAACACTATTAGTCAATAAACGAGGATATGCTTCTACTCTCAGTGCCTTAACATATTCAATAGTAGAAAATCTTATGCCACCCTGTCCCTGAAAGAACTCTCCGACAAAGCTAGCACCACGTCCTGAAAACAAAGGACCAATATCCACACGAAATCCTTCTTCAATCATAATGGATATGGGCCAAAGTACCCAAAGTGAGGCAGAAGCTAGAAGTATGTAGCGAATATACTTTACATTGTTATTTTCGGTCTTGCTCATATAAATCACTCCAATAGATTAGATGATCTTCGTAAAATCACCGCACAGGTAAGCAAAGTAACAGATAACAACACAATAGCAATAGATGTAATCAATGCGATTGGAAAATCATATAGAGTAGTGGAAAACATTTTCCACATCAAAACACTAACAGTGTCGACAGGAGCACCAAGTTGTGAATCTTGGCCTAACCAGAAACTCCATGCATATGGAACTTCGAACATTCTAAAAGCATCAACGGTACGAAGTAACAATGTAACAACCAAGATTGGCGAAGTAATTATAGCGGGAAAAGTAATTTTCTGGAATTTTTTCCAAGATGAAGCTCCCATAACATCTGCAGCTTCGTATAATTCCTTGGGAATAGATCTCAGAATTGCAACTGTAACCAACATTATTAGAGGCGCCCAAATATATGCGTCGGAAATAATAATTAATGAATAATAGGTTCTAGGGTTACTCGTATCAATATAGGTACCGAGAGACAAACCATAATATAATAACGTATTAAGATCGTCAAACACAGAATTAGGGGACCATAAAATACCAGTAACAATTGGAGCAATCGCTATAGGAATAACAAAAATTGATGAGAATACACTCCTAGCTCTTCGTCCAGAATTCGTTATAAGTAATGCAAGAAAGATACCAACAACTAATTCAAGAATCACAGAACCAGCTACTAGTAAAAGAGTAACTTGGATTGCAGACCAGAAAATTGAATCAGAGAATAATGTAATATAATTGTGGAATCCAACAGGTTGCATAGAGGGATTTAATAAAGAAAATTCTGAAAGGCTAAGAAGAAAAGATTGTAAGACAGGGCCTATTCCAACAACGAAAATTATTAATGTAACAGGTATTAGGAACCGATACGGGACTCTCAAGGTATCACTTCGTTAAATTTCCTTTATCATCAAATAGAATAATATCACCATCATTGAAAGTAATTGAGGTTTTACTACCAACATTTAAGTCAGAGTCAGAGACTTTGGCTCTAATTATTTGATTTTCAATATCAATATTGACTACGTTACTATCACCAAGATAATCAACAAACAATACAGTACCAGATAATTTTCCTTCATCTTTACTTACTATTTTGATATTTTCAGGTCTTATACCAATCATAACATTACCAGATAAAGAATTCTTGAAATTAAATTCTTGAGAGTCAATAGTTAAAGAGTCTTTATTTGATTTCGCTTTAACAATATTCATTGGAGGCGAACCAACAAATGATCCAATCCAAGAAGTACTTGGGAAATCATAAATTTGTTCAGGATTATCAACCTGCAAAACTTTACCATCTTTTATTATAGCTATTCGATCAGCCATAGTCATAGCTTCAGTTTGATCATGAGTAACATAAATAAATGTAATCTTAAGTTCTTCATGTAATTTTTTAATTTCTGTACGTAATCCGGAACGCAAGGCAGCATCAAGATTTGATAATGGTTCGTCCATAAGGAAAACCTGGGGTTTCTTGATGATTGCACGTCCAAGTGATACACGTTGTTGTTCACCGCCACTAAGTTCTGAAGGTCTTCTTTCCAACAAATCATCAATTTTCAGTAAAGATGCAATTCTCTTAACTTCAGAAGTAATAGTTTGTGTGTCAGTATTAGATGCGACTAGTGGAAAAGCAATATTATCAAAAACAGTCATATGTGGAAATAATGCAAAATTTTGGAATACCATAGAGATATTACGATCTCGTGGTTGAACGTCATTCATGAGTTCAGGGCCAAAGTATACATCTCCAGTAGTAAGTTCTTCAAGACCAGCAATCAAACGTAATAATGTCGACTTACCACTTCCAGAAGGACCTAAAATAACAAGAAATTCTTTATCATTAATATCTAAATTTACATTTGTAACAGCAGAAGTATCAGAATTTACAAAAGTTTTACTTGCATTTTT